>DATMAF010000292.1:0-5177 GCA_035560315.1 Terriglobia bacterium
CGCAACACGCTGGGCCGCAAGATGGAGGAATACAACCTGAGCGGCCCCAACGGGACCCGCCGCGCAGCTCCCCTGCCGCGACGAAAGCCGGTGCGGCGCAAGTAACTGCTCTGCCGGCCGTTCTTTCCTCTCCCCTGACAAGCTGGCCGCGGCGCGCTCCGCAGGCGCGGCGCCTTCCGAGGAGAGGGCCGTTGAGTGCGACCGCAGTCGCTTCAGGGACGGAACAAACCGGGCGGCAGGAAAATCGAGAGGAGAGCCGTGCCAGCGGCCAGGCGCGCCGGCACGGCTCGGGAAGCGGTTCTAGGGCGTAATCTTGCCATCCACCATGCGCAATAAGAACGGCTCGGCAGTGTAGGAATCCAGGATCCCTGCGAAGTTGATCTCAGACCCCACCGCCAGCCTGCGTCCCAACGGCTGGGCCAGAATCAGCTCCACGTCATACTTGCCAGCCTGCTGCGCCAGTTCCGGTGAAACGGCAATACGAATCTGGGTGGGATTGGCCGCCGGCGTCGCGGAGACCACCTTGCCAGGCAGCGGCATCTCGGCGCCCTTCAGCAGCGTCCAGGTGTCCTCCGCCTTCACGCCGCCGGCCTGCAAGTATTCCTGAATCTTAGCGAAGTCCGTCAGTTCTTCAATCTTGACCGTCAGCTCGCGCTGCGGCACAGGTTCTGGTTCCGGTTCGGGCGGCGCCATCTCTTCGGCCGTCATGATGTGGAACCCCTCCGGCGGGAAGGGCGACTTGGCCGCCTGGGCAATGAGATCCTCCAGGCCCTCAGCGGAACCGTGCCGCGCCTCGTAGGCCTTCGTCAGATAATCCTTGAACTGCGCCTTCGTGGCGTCATTCAAAGCGGTCGGGCCGGTGATGGAGACAGCCCGGGCCATCGCCCACAGACCCTGCTCGTAGTTCGGAGGTTTCTGAGACAGATAGGTTCTGCCGAGCCAGTAGAAGCCGATGGCGTCGTCGGGTTTGGCTTCCGCGCTCTGCCGCAATTCCTTTTCCGCCGTGGCGAAATCTCCCTGCTCCAGGGCGACAAAGCCGAGCGTTTGGTGCAGGCTAGCGATGGACTGCGCTTTCTGCGCCTGGAATTGTTCGGGCGATACACCCTGCGGCGGCTGCAAGGCATCGAGAGCCGCCAAACCCGTCCGGGCACGCTCGGCCGCGGTGCTGAGCTTTTGATCCTTCATGGGATCCTGGGGATTGAAGGTGCGCGGGAAAAGATAGCTCAATAGCAGGATGGCTCGGAGGTTTCCGGGATTGATCTCCAGCAGCTTGTTGGCCGTTTCCTCCATCTTGGCGGTGTTATTCAGCCCCTGGTAAGCGGCCAGTTTCAACTCGTAAACCTCTTTGAGGACCTTGCTTTCCGGGTAGGTGCTCAGGTAGGTGTCGGCCAGTTGGACCACCTGATTGTGATCCTTGCCCTGGGCCTGAAGGATGGCGTTGAAGGCGTCGTACTCCGCCCGGTCTTTCCAGATCGACTGTTGCTGGCCTCCTTCCTGGCCGTAAACTGCGGATGGCCCCGCGAGCCCAAATGCAATGACACTTGCCACCAGCAAGCTGATCGTCACGGTACCAACAAGGTTTTTCCCCTTCATAGCCGATCCTGCCTCATTTCAAAGTTTTGTCCCGCCTTATTCCATGAATACCAGAGCTACGTCCAGATTCCAACCAGGAAATAAAGCCGCGTCAAGCAGGCGTATTATACCCAAAAAAGCGGGTCGGGCAACCTTTATTATGCCCGCCCGTGGAAAATCCCCAACTCGCTGTATCCGCTCGCATTGGCGGCATACCCCTTCTGCGCTCACCGCTTCGTTCGGCGGCTTGTCTGCTTAAAATTATACTCCCCTTCTCCCCGAACCGGTCCCCTGAGAACGGAGCATTTTGGCAACGTAGCTCCGCAGGCGAGGATCGAGGCGCGGGTCCTCCACCAGATCGTTCAAATCCGCTCGCGGGATCTCCGGCAACAAGGCGGCAAACCGCGCCAGGGAGAGATGTCTGTTGCGCAGCAGTGCCAGCCGGACCAGGCGGCGCGTGATCCAGCGCGGATGCTGCAACACGGCCTGGGGCAGCTCCGAAGGGGCCGTTTCCACAACCAGCGCGGAGGAAACGGCCTGCTCCGTCAGGGCGGGATTATCCAGGGCCGCCCGAATCACGCGCGGGTCGGAATCCTGCAACAAACCGGCGGCGATGCGCGTCGAACCGCGGCGCGCCAGCGTCAGGCGCTGGCCAATCACCAGCCGCTCGCATTGCGCCAGCAAGGTGTCCTCGACCAGGCGCTTGAGGTCCGGCGCCACTCCCGGGGTGAGCCCGATTTCCAGCAAATCGAACGGATAGACCAGCTTCAGCAAACGCAGGGCCGCCGGACGCGGAACCTTGGGGTGCTTCAGGACCGCCAATTTCAGCGAGCGGCTTTTCATCCAATCCTGGTTCTGGGCTACCCGGCCCACAATGTCCCGCGCCAGGTCCTTGCGAGCCAGCAAGATCAGCAGGTGTGGTTCGCGCAGATGCGGGTTTTCCAGCAGCGCCTCCAGCACCTCCCGGGAACGATGATGGAGCAGCGCTTCCAGGGGCGCTCCCTGCACCCGGCGGGCCTGTTGGAGGATTTCGTCAAGGCCGGTCTCTTCCACACGCAACTCCTTGCCTGGGACAGCAGTCCGCGGCCGCGTCGTTTCCCCTTCCGGTTAAATGCTATCACCCCTCTCAGCGTTTGTAATGGCATGGTTCCTGAGGAAAGGGGGACAGCGTTTTCCGAACCGCGCCCGGAGGGAGCGGCCCGGTGCTTCCTAACGGTCACGCAGGCAGGCGAATCGCTTGCAATTGTCCCGCCGTTGCGCCTATCCTATCGTGGTAATAAACTCTGGCTCCCATCGTCCGGACTCCGGTTGGAGACAAGGCAGGGAGAAAGGGGGTTCTTCTTGGCGGCGCCGGAAGGCGCTTGAGGGCGCCGCGCAAGGAGCAACCATTCCGGAGCATATCCAAAATGGCGCTGGGTCTCGGATTCAATAAGGCCAAAATCCTTCAAAACGCCGAAAAATACGTCTTGCAGGGGAAGCTCTCCGCCGCCATCGCGGAGTACCAGAAAATCCTGAAGAAAGATCCGAAGGATTTGATGACCCTGAACACCGTCGGCGACCTGTATGTCCGCGACGGCAAGATGGACGAGGCGGTGAAGTGTTTCTATACCCTGGCGGAGAAGTCCATCGAAGCCGGCTTTGTTCCCCGCGCCATTGCGGTCTACAAGCGCATCACCAAGATCGATCCAGAGGCGGTGCCGGCGCTCACCCGGCTGGGGGAGCTGTATTCCATGCAGGGCCTGCTGCGGGACGCCCGGAGCCATTACCTGCAGGCGGTGGAAATCCATCTGCGCAAGCAGGACCCTGTCAAGGCCCGTGAGGTCTTCGAAAAGGTGCTGATGCTGGATCTGGAAAACCCCCGCTTGCAGCGGCGCATGGCGGAGCTCTACGCGCAGACCGGCAAGACCGCCGAGGCCGTCAGCACCTTTCTCGGCGCCGCCGAGCGGTTCCTGGAGCAGCGGGAAGCGGCGGAAGCCGCCGCCACGCTGGATCTGCTGCTGAAGCTGGAGCCGGAGAACCTCGAAGCACAAATCTTGCGCGGGCGCGTGCTGCTGGAACAGGGCGAGCCGCAGAAAGCCATCGAACTCTTGCAGCCGATCGTGGCACAAGTGGCCGCCAAGCCCGCTCTCCAGACGCTGTTCCGGGCGCATCTGGCCCGCGAGGAGATGGAGCCGGCCATCGCGGTCGCCCGCCAGATTTTCCAGACCCACGGCGACTTTACCGCCCTGGCCCGCGCCGCGGAAGTCCGGCTCAGCCAGAATGATCCGGAAGGCGCGCTGCGCATCTACCAGGAAAACGCCGAAGATCTGCAATCGCGGAAGGCCTTCTCGGTCCTGATCGATGGGTTGAAACACATCCTCAAGACGGACGCATCCAATATCGTGGCGCTGGAGCTGCTGTGGGGCGCCTATCGGAATAGCGGGCAGGTGGGCGAGGGCCGGGAGACTGCCGAGTTGCTGGCGCACGCCTATGTCTCGGCCGGGCAACTGGTCCAGGCCCGCGATGTCTATGCCGAACTGGTGGCGCTGGAGCCGGATGTCGCCGAGCACCAGCGGCTCTTGAAGCAGGTGGAGGCGCGGCTGGGGACGGGAACTGCCGAGGCCGCCGAACCGGCAACCGGCGAGCCGACCCCGCTGATGGCTCTGGAGGTCGCCGCGGCGCCGGAGGAAGAATCCTCCCAGGTTGAAACACTCCCCCCGCGGGAGCAGGCGCTGGTGAAAAACTGCCTGACCGAGAGCGAGCTGTACATCACCTACAAGCAATTCTCCCGGGCCATCGAAACGCTGGAAAAGGGACTCCGCGATGTACCGGGCAATCTGACGCTTTATGAGCACCTGCTGCCGCTCTACGAGCAAACGCAGCAATACGACAAGGCGGCCCAGTGCGCCGAGGCGCTGACGGAAATCTATATCAAGGCGGGCGATGGGGAACGCGCCACCCGCTATGGGGAACTGATCGTCAGCTATCAGCAGAAGGCGGAACAGGCCAGCGCCGAGACGGTGGTGGAAACCACCTTTGACGCCGAGACCGCCCCGGAGGAGGCCACCCCCGCGGCGGCCGCCGAACAACCCCAGGTGCGCGAGATCGACCTTTCCATGGAATGGGCCTCGCTGGCGGAGTCGGGTGCGCCCGCCGCCGCTCCCGCCGCGGACAGCCTGGCGGAGGAGATCGAGTTCTACCTTCAGGCGGGGCTGGCCGAGGAAGCAGCCGCTTCGATTGCCAGGCTGCGGGAGATTGCGCCGGAGCATCCTTCGCTGAGCGGTTTTGAGACCCGGCTGGCGGCCCTGTCTCCGCGCAGCGCGGAAGTTGTTCCGCCCGTCCCGGTGGAACCAGCCTCTGTGGCGGCGGAGGAGCCGCCGGTGATGACGCCGGAAGCCGCTTTCGGGGAAACCGCCATCGCTCCCGTCGAGGAGCCCGCGCTGACGTCGGAACCCGCGCCGGTTGCGGCGGAGGCTTCGGCGGAACCAGCACCGCCGCCGGCAGTGGCGCACGAACTGGTGCTGGAGGACGTGCTGCCCGTAACGCCCCCGGCGCCGGGCGGTTTCGAGTTGGCGCTGGAGGACACCCAGGCGGGGGCCGCCACGCCGGAGCAGTTCGCGTCCTTG
>DATMAF010000293.1:0-3990 GCA_035560315.1 Terriglobia bacterium
GGAGTCGTCAACAACGCCAGTTTTGCTCCCGCCCCCGCTCCCCTCGCTCCCGGCTCCATCGCCGCGGTCTTCGGATCCAATCTCAATGACGGCTCCATAATCACCTCCTCCACCATCGGACCCGACGGCAAGCTGGTTACCACGCTGGGAGGAAGCAGCGCCACAGTAAACAGCATACCCGCACCGATTTTCTATTCGACTCCTGGGCAGATTGGGATTCAGATTCCGTTTGAGCTGGCCAACCTGAGCTTCGGCACTCTGCGCGTTACCGTGGCGGGAGAGACCAGCGAGCCGGTGAACATCCCGATCAGCAATTTTGCTCCCGGCATCTTCACGGTCAACCAACAAGGCACAGGGCTGGCGGCCGCCTTGCATGAGGACGGCGTCACCCCCGTCACCGGCGGCAACCCGGCGCATCTGAATGAAGTGATTGTGTTCTTCGGGACCGGCCTGGGCGTCGCCTCGCCGCCGCTGGCCACCGGGGAGCGCTCTGGTGGGAACCCCACCAGCACGCCTGCCACCGCCACCGTCGGCGGGGTGGCGGCGATTGTTGAGTTCTCCGGCACCGCGCCCGGATTCGTCGGCCTCAACCAAATCAACGTGCGCATTCCTGCGGGCATCGCCACCGGGCCGGCGGTGCCCGTGGTGTTCAACATCGGCGGGCAGGCGGCGAATCCGGTTACGATTCCGGTGGCCCCGTAGCGGCCGCGCACCTCGCCATAACGGAAAGTTGCTCCGCGTCCGGGAACAAAGCGGCTCGTCGAGGGAACTGGTCTGGAATGCGGAGCGAAGTCCGGCTGCTCAGGAAGTCGGAGACAGTCTGGCCGAGCCTTCCACTTCTTTCTGGCCGACGGTCAGGCGCAACATCCGCAGAACCGCCGCGGCGGCATCGGCCAGGATGGTGAGGATGCGCACATCCTGCCGGTCGAATTCCCGCAAACCGCTGTGGGAAGCGATCCAGAGAACCCCGAGATTATCCGCTCCCTCAAAAACAGGGACCTCCAGAAATTCAGCCAGGGGGGCCAGGGGTTCTATGGCCGGGAAGTATCGCTCTGGGTGGCGAAACAGTTGCGGCGAGTTCCGCTGCACACAGACGCTGTAGGGCACGTCGTGGAACGGCGCAAAGCTGCCTTCATAGTCGCTGCGCATTCCCACCGCGACCCGGTTGCGAAAGAACTTGTTGCCCCGCTCGTCGGTTACGACAAGTCCCAGACCAGCCGTTTCGCCCTTGCACGCATCCAGAGCATCCTGAACCAGCAGGCGCAAGGTCTCGGCCGGGCCGCTGGCAGCCAAGGAGTGCAGCAGCGATAAGAGAATCTCGATCTCTTCCTGATGGTCCGGCGGACGGGCCGAGCGATTCCACAGAAGTTCCGTAACCGTGACCTCCGCCATCGGTTGGGGTGTGATTTCCACATCCTCCGGCTTGGACGGCGATGCGCCGCCCTGGAGCTGAGCTTTCAGCCACTGGTCGATCTCGGCTGTCGAAGCCATTACGCTGCTCTTCGGACCGGATCCCAGACGATGAACCGGCAGTCCCATCGTTTGCTTCCAACGCTCCGCCGTGCGAACTGAAACTCCCAGGTAAGCAGCGATTTCCTTCCAACTTCGCAAAGTTAATGGACCTGAGCTAGACATAGCGTATCCCATCTCCATATCCGCATGTGATTGAATTGAGGGCAACTTGTACTTGAGCTAACTTTCCGCATCCGCTGGATCAGCACGCTATTTCGAACCGGTTCATGAACCGTAACGTATTTTCTATCGGCCACAGACGAACGTTCACTATAAAAAAGCTGTCTCACGACGGCAATTTTTGGCGCATCCTGGCCACACTTGACGCATTGGCTGCCGAGGATCGTCGGCTAAGCTTTTTCGCATCAGCCTTTCAGCGGCCCTTTGGTTCGGGCAGGCGATATGAGCGAACTGAGAAGCGACTATCACATGACTTTGCCACGCCGCTTGTTGGGGAACGCCCCAGCGATGACGGCGTTGCTGCGGCAGATCAACCAGGTAAGCCAGAGCCGTCATCCGGTTTTGATTCTGGGAGAAACCGGTACGGGCAAGGAGTTGGTCGCCCGCACCGTGCACGAAAACAGTACGATGTGCCGCCAGCCGTTCTTTCCGGTGGATTGCGCTTCCTTGGTTCCCTCCCTGGCGGGATCGGAATTGTTCGGCCATGTGCGGGGCGCGTTTACGGGCGCGCTCCAGACGCGGCAGGGAATGCTGGCGGCGGCCCGGGAGGGAACGGTTTTCCTGGACGAGATCGGGGAATTGCCGCTGTCGCTGCAAGCCGCGTTGCTGCGCGTCTTGCAGGAGAAGGAAGTGCGGCCGATAGGCAGCACGAGCTTCGTCAAGATCGGCGCCCGCATCATCGCCGCCACCAACCGGAACCTGAAAGAGGAACTGGAGCGGGGCACCTTTCGGGCCGACCTCTATTTTCGTCTGAATGTGGTCACGCTCACGGTGCCGCCGCTGCGCGAACGGAAGGAAGACATCCCGTTGCTGGCCGCTCACTTCCTGGCAAACCACTTTCCGCAAGCGGACCGGCGGCCGGTCCTGTCGGAGGAGGTTGTGGCCCGCCTGATGGCGTACGACTGGCCCGGCAATGTCCGCGAATTACAGAATTGCATCGAATACGTCGCGACGCTGTGCTCCGCCCCCAACGTGAGAGTCGCCGACCTGCCACCCCACGTCCGGCCCTCCCGACATAGTGCCGCCGCTCCCATGGAACACCCAAACTCGGTCGTGCCGCTCTCCCAACTGGAAGAAAAGGCCATCCGAAGAGCTCTCGCCGCTGCCCACGGGAAAAAGCTGCTGGCGGCGAAATTGCTGCACATCGGCAAGAGCACCTTGTACCGGAAGCTCCGCGAGTATTCGCTGGAGCCTGCCGGTTAACCTGTCCCCCAGAGAATTGTTTTTCGGATGCTGGGCCGCTACCGCCCGGTCAGCGGGACGCGGGCTTCTCGCTGCCCGCCCCGGCGGGTGCGGCCGGCGGCGGCTCGGCGAGCAGTTCCTTGATTTTCGCCTCCAGGTTTTCCGGTTCGTTGGAGGAGAGCTCGTACACGGACGGCTCCCCCAGCCGCGCGGCATAGAATTTGCCACCTTTGCGGGAAAACACCACCGTCTCTTCGCGGTTCTCCGGCCCGAATCGCACCTTGGTGGTCATCCACGGCTTATCCAGTCCGTAGGCGCTGAAGCGGTTCGGCTCGTCGCTTGGATAGTAGGAGATGCGGAGGGAATGAATGGCGTTGAGGAAGTTGCTCATCTTGATCTCGTCGATCTTCTTCTCGGGATTGCCGGTCTGGTACCATTGCTCGCCCCGCAGCTCGAAACGCAGGTTGGCCGGCGTCCCTTGAATCTCCAGGCTCTTGGCGGAAAGCTGGTCGAAGTCGTAGAGATACCGCTGGCGATAGTAGACCTGATCCTGGTTGAGCTGGTCGTACACCGTGCGGTAGATCGTGAAGACATGGGGCCAGACGGTGTTTTTGGCATAGAAAAGCTGCTCTTCCCCCCGCGTGAGCTGGTTGCCGACCAGCAAGCTCTGCTTGCCGCTGGCAGTGGTGATATCGATGCGAATCTGGGGACGGTCCAGGCCGTACTTGGCCAGCGAGGCCGGGTTTTCCTCCTCCAGCGACCGCATCCGCCCGCCCACGACGCTGGTGAACAAATAGTTCGTGGCGCCATAGTCCGTTCGCAGGCGCGGCTCGTCCAGTTGCCAGTTCCCATTGGACTGTTTGGTCATCACGATCAGCGCCGGCCGGAGGGGCAGGCCCAGTTGCTTGGCCCGGTTGAGTTCTTCGGGCGAGGGTTGGGCTCCTTTCAGGTTGAAATGCAGTTCGATGCGCTGGGCCTCCTCCTGATTGATGGGCAGGATGCGCTGGTCGCGCAGGTCGAAGAGGGTCTTTTCAATCAGCGCCTTGTCGTCGATGTTGTCGATCAGCAGGAGCGGAGCGGCCTCATTGCGGCGGGCGTAGCGGGCATATCCGGCGG
>DATMAF010000294.1:0-5154 GCA_035560315.1 Terriglobia bacterium
ATCAAGCGATTCTCCCGCCAAGAACTGCGCCAGGCCCTCGTTGAACCAGGTGGGGCAGCGGGCATCGGTGATCTGGAAGATAAACGAGTGCGTCAGTTCGTGCTTCAGCACCTGGGACAGTTCCGCCGTCAAACCGGTTAACCCCTGGACAGGGATGCGGATCTTTCCGTCATTCACAGCGCCGGCCCAGCCGGGCGCACGGGTAATGTTGGCGAACTGTTCCGCACCGTACAAAATGACCGTGATCGGCTCGCGGGGCGAGTAGGCCAGGATTGACTCCAGCTCGCGGAACGACCGCTCGAGCTCCTCCAGGACCATCTCCCCAAAGGAATTGCGCTGCTCCGATCCCTGCCAGCTCAGAACAAAATGAAAGCTCTCGGCCTGCCGGAGGCTGCGCTCCAGTTCGGCTTCCGGAGCCACCCGGTCAATGCGTTGTTGAAGCGTCGGGGCGGGCCGGAGGCGATGCGCCTGCCGCCAGTATTGGATGGCCTTGGCGGCTCCCTCCGAAAAGTAGTAGGCGTCTCCCAGCAGCGTCAGCACGTCCGGGGAGCCGGGGTCCTGCCCGTAGGCCACCTGCATGTGCTGCAATGCCTCGCGGTACTTGCGCAGCGTCAGGTCGAGCTGCGTGGCCAGCAGCAGCGCATTGCGGTCAAAGTGATCGGTCCGTAGAGCCTCTTCGGCCCACCGGCTGGCTTCCGCGAGCCGTCCGCTGCGCGCTTCATGCACCGCCGCAAGCAACAGGGCTTGCACCGCCTCCTGCCGCTTGGCGGGGCTGTCGGTGGCATGGCGCGCCAACTCCGCCAGCATCGAGTCGTTGACGCGGCCCTCCACCAGAATCTGTTCCATGGCGCTGGCGTTCAGCGTCAGCCGAATGCCCGCGGAAGGCAGTTCCCCGCTCTCGCGGACAGCATCGGCGGACGGAGCAGGGGGGCTGGCCGCGGGCGCTGGCGGCGGAGCGGGCATCGCGCCTCCCCGCTCAATCCGCTCCACCAGGGACTTGGGGATGGAAACCGGGCCGTACCCGCTCTCGTAGGTTACCGTTTCGCCCGACTCCGTCGCCGATGCGGCGACAATCTGCCGGCCATTCTTGAGAAAAATGATCTCGGCGCGCACGGCGGGGGCGTCTCCGGCAAGCGCTGCAACCAGCAGCGCCGCCGCGCCCCTGCCGGAACGGATTCGGAGCGGATTCCGCGCCATCGTCGCATCTCACGGCAGCGACCGGATCGTGCCGCTACCAACAGCATACTACCAGCGGGCGCGGCGCGGGGTCGGGAAGATTCCAGCCGGTCACAGTTCCGGAACGCGCGGCGCCGGAGCGGACCGGGCAGTGCCTAGCCGGCGCCGGGCGGCGCGCCATCCACGCTGGCCCATAGGTACCAACTGGCGATGGAACGATACGGCCGCCAGCGCAGGCCATGCCGTTCCACGGTGCGGGGGGCTGGCAGGGATTTGTAGGCGTATGCCCGCTGCACCGCTTTGCGGATGCCCAGATCCCCGGCGGAGAGGACATCGGGCCGTCCCAGGCAGAAAATCAGAAACATTTCAGCGGTCCAGCGCCCGATTCCCTTCACTTCCGTCAGCCGGGCGATGACTTCTTCATCGGACAGCGAGCGAAGCCGTGGCGGCGGGAAGGTTCCCGCCGCCACGCGCTCCGCCAAGTCCCGCAGATAGGCCGTTTTTTGTTTTGAAAGCCCCGCGGCGCGAAAGGCGGAGTGCGGAGTGGCCAGAATCTCTTCCGGCCGCGGAAAACGATGCGCCGGGTACAGCGAGCGAAAGCGCGCCAGGATGGTGCCGGCGGCTTTGCCGCTGAGCTGCTGATAAATGATCGCCTCCACCAGGGCGCGGAAGTAATGGCTGCGCCAGCTCATGCGCAGCCGGCAGGGGCCGATCCGTTCGATGAGGGCGGCCATGGCCTCGTCCGCCTGCGCCAGTTGGCGCGCGGCGGTTTCCAGCAACTCCGGGGAACGCACGGTGAGCCGGTCATCGAAGATCATGCGAGCCGGGCGACCTCCGTCAAGGACTGACCGCGATGGTGACCGTGTTGCTGGCCTGGCCTTCGAAGGTCGTGATCTGCACGGGAACGTTGTCGCCGGGAGCGACGGTGGCCGGGATGCGGGCGTTGACCTGATACAAACCCACAAAGGTGGGCGCCAGCCCCGCAAACTCCAGCGCCGCCACCTGCCCTCCGATGCGAACGGTGGGTGCTTTCAGCAGTTGGGGAATGGAAGTGCCGCCGGCTCCGGAGTCCAGCCCGCTCGGAGAAGCCGGGGAAACCGCGCCCAGACCGGAAGCGAAGATGACGATGACATCGCCGGGCCGGGCGGGGTGCGCATTCGCTCCCGGAACGCTTCCGGCCGGTGCAACAAAGCTGTTATCGGCGTTCAAGATGGCGCCCTGTCCGGTGCCGTCCTGCTTGAGTGAAAAAAGCCCCGGCGCGGTGGGGCTCAGTGTGACCGGAACGGCGTTACCCGCCGCCCCCGGGCCGGTGACGACCTGCAAATTCACCGTGCCGCTGACCTCAAATGGCACCAGGGCGTTGATCTGTCCGGGCGAAACAAAAAACAGGGGCGCAAAGCGGTTTCCGATTTTCACGCTGACGCCTCCCAAGCGGGTCGGCAAGGGAACGCTCGCCGCAATCTCCAGCCGCTCGGCCAAGTCGGTCCCGAAAATGGAGATGAACCCGCCGGGGGCCAGTGTGGTGCCGAAGCCCGCCCCGTCGCGCAGCGGCACCGCGACCTGGGGATTCACCGTAACGACGACGCCCCCGGGCATGGCAGAGGCCCCGCCGGCATTGGTCAACGCCAGGGTGGAGGGGCCGGGGACGGCATTGGTGCTCACGGTGATTCTCTGGATGCGGGCCTGGATCCCTCCGCCAAAGTTCAAACCGCTGGTGTTGCCGTCGCGCACAACACCCGGCGCGCTGAAGCTGAAGCTGGTGTCGGTGGCGTTGCTGTCCTCCAGAGCGGCAACGCAATACGAACGGCCCCGTGGCAGATAGCGCGTGCCGGAGGAAAAGGTAAAGCTGCCGGAGCAATCGTTATTGGTGAAGAGCCCCAGGCTGTCGATATTCAGCTTCGCCGGCGGGGTGGCCGGCAGGGCGACATTGGCCGTAATCCCCTGGCCCGCCCCCACGGGGAAGGTGGTCGGGGTGGCGAAGCCTCCCAGGACGGTGGTGGAGAAATCCGCCCGGCCGGCGGCGTAGAAGTCTCCCATATTCCCCAGCCCGATGGGCCCGTCGAGCGGCTCCACCAGAATGCGATAATTGCCCGGCGGCAGGCCGGCGATCGTATAGGCGCCGTTGGACCCGGTCAACTGCGAAGCCACGGGCACGCCCTCGGGGTCATTGAAGGCCACCACGTGCGCCGAGCGCACCGGCGCGCCCTGGGAATCGGTGACCGTGCCGGAGAGAACGCCGGTTGACGGAGCGAACGTCGGCAGCGGATACAGCGCCGCCGCCGTAATGGCGTCGTCGCTGTGAATCGTGCGGCTGCTAACCGCGGTTCCTCCCGATTCGGAAAAAGGATTCATGATGGAACTCAAGATGCCGCTATGGTCCAGTCCCAGCAAGTGGCCGATCTCATGGATACCGACCGCCACCAAGTCGTGGGAGCCGTCGGCTCCCACCGGAGAAAAGAACTCTCCGGGAGGCAGTTGCGTGTTATAGAGAATGTCCACATCCCGGATCTCTCCCGTGCTGGGAAGGAACGAGGTAATGGCGACCCCAAGGACTCCCGGCCCAAAAACGAAATTGGAATCCTGAAAGCTCACCAGGCTGACGCCGTCGGAAGAGGAGCGGTTGGCTTGGCTGGTCAGTCCGCCATCGGTAAAAGAAATCATCGCCCCGGGAATGTTGGTCCAGGCGCGAAACGCATCGCGGATGGCGCCGGCCACGATGAGCCGGTCGAGTTCGCCGCTGAGGCCCGGCACGCCATTCGGATTGATCACAAAACGAACCTGCGGGACGGAGGGCCAGCGCAATGGCAGGCCGGCATTGGTTGTTTGATTCGATCCCGCCTGCGCCGCGCTGGTCCAGGCCAGCCCCAGCAGGATTCCGGCCCAGCAAGCCGCCAGGCGCTGATAGGAGAAGGTCATGGGCAAGGTCATCGGCACACGCGCCTCTTATTGTCCCAGCCGGCCTGGACGGCTTTTGGCGATGGAACCGCG
This sequence comes from Terriglobia bacterium, assembly GCA_035560315.1. Classification (GTDB taxonomy): domain Bacteria; phylum Acidobacteriota; class Terriglobia; order 2-12-FULL-54-10; family 2-12-FULL-54-10; genus DATMAF01. Next base: position 4,165 of record DATMAF010000294.1, read on the forward strand.
GACCTGCTCCAGCAATTGCGGCAGCCGGCGGCTGGTGCCGGGCCGAGTGGCGGCCACGGCGTTCAGCCCGCGCGCCGAGCCCAGCGGAATGGAGCGGCTGGCGGATTTGACGCCGGTTGCCGGGTCGGTAAAGATCCGCACCACCCCTTGCTCGAAACCAGCCACCTGGTGATCTCCCCTAGGGCTGGTCCACACAAACAGAAGCGCCTCCTGGCCGATCGAGAAATGCGGGGCCCCGGCGACTTTCATTCCGATGTCATCCAGCTCGCCGCCCGGCTGGCGCAATTCAAACAGCGCTCCCAGATGTCCCTTCAAATACTCGGCTGGCGCCACCGTGTAAACGGTATAGAGCAAGGTATGTCCCGCATCCCATTCCACACGCGATCCCACTACCTTGCCGTAGACGACGGTTTGCGATTCCGCGGTCAGATCGTCCAGAAACAGGGGAACCAGCGTGGCGCCCCGGACCGCCGCGGGTGAGGCCGCCAGCAGCGCCAGAATCAGAGGCCACTGTCTCATTTGATTCACTCCGCCCTTGAATATTGCCTGCGCCCCGCAAGGCCGCCAGATCAACTTACCACAGCGGTTTCCCCTCGGCAAACGACCCGCCGCGAGAAGGGCGCTTGCTTGCAAGCGAAGCGCATTGCTCGCAGGGAAGCGCGGAGCGGGGATTCGACTGCCGTTCGCGGCGGCGGGAGTTGGGGTAGAATGGCGGCTTCCAGCATCCGCCAGCGGCTGCGGCGGGCAGCGCCCTCTGGCCGAACAAGGAGCCGCTACCATCATGTCCGAAATGCCCACCTTGAGCACCTATCTCGAGCCCTCGCACCTGGCCTTGGCCGCGCAGGTGGAGCAGTTCGCGCTGCGGGAAATCGAGCCGCGGGCCGCCGAGCAGCCCGACTACATCCCGCAGGCCTTCGACTTCCTGCGGCGGATGGCCGGCGAAGGGCTCCTGCGGTATGTCGTGCCCGCCGCTTACGGCGGCGTGCACCC
>DATMAF010000295.1:0-5068 GCA_035560315.1 Terriglobia bacterium
CCATCCGCTTCCTCCGCAGCCGCCTGCGCCGGATGGCGATCGTCTTTATTCTTTCCGATTTCATCGCCGGCCCGGAGGCCAAGCAGCTCGGCGAATTGCCGGACTTCAAGGCGCTGGCCCGCAAGCACGACGTGGTCCCGATCATCTTCGAAGACCAGATCGAGACCCAACTGCCGACCGGCCACGGGCTGGTGCGGCTGCGCTCGGCGGAAAGCCGGCGGGAACTGGTGCTGAGCCTCTCCTATGGCCAGCGCCGGCGGTTTGAGGCGTTGGTGGAGCGGCGCAAGACGGAATTGCGGGATTTGTTTTTTTCTCTGGGAATGGAATGCATGTTCTTGCAGGTGGGCGAGCCCTTTATGGACCCCCTGATGGAGCTTTTTGAAAGGCGGAAGAAGGTATGACCTCCGGGACGATGATTGGAGAACTGCTGCGGGGCGGAACGGCGCAGGCCGTCCGCGACAAGGGCCGCGGGCGCCGGCGGTGGCTCGGCGATTTCTGCCGCGCCGGGCTTTTGGCGGCAGCGCTGGCGCTGGCCGGAGCCGGCCCGGCTCTGGCGCAAATGGACGACAGCATGCACGACGCCGGCGACGAGGAGATGCTCACGGGGCAGGCGCCCTCCACCCGGCCGCGCCGCGCCGCCGGAGCCGCCAGCGAGGAGCCGCTGCCGGAGCTGTCCTACGTAACGCGCCTGGACAGGACGGCGGTCTGGGTGGGGGACCAGTTTCACTATCAGATCATCGTGGACCATGATCCGAAGATCCAGTTCGTCATGGAAAACCTGAACAAAGACACCATCAACATGGATCCCTTCCGGGTCATGGACGCCACTTCCCGGTCGTATCCGCTCAAGACCGGCCAGAACCGGCTGTTCATCGATCTGACGATGACAATTTATACCGTGGGCGTGCCGCAAGTACAGATTCCGCAGCTCACGCTGTTCTATTTCCGCACCGCCGGGGCCGCCTCCAACATCAGCAGCGAAGGGGAAGCGGCGGAAAGCCTGACCATCGAAGGCCCGATCCTGCCGGTGCGCAGCACGCTGCCGCCGGATCCCACCGATCTGCGCGACGCCGTCACCGTCACGGGCTGGGCTCCCAGCCGCCGCGTGGTTGGCTGGATCGGCTATCTGGCGCTGGTGATCCTGGTGGCCGGGGCCGGCTGGGAGGGCGTCCACATGATCCGCTACCGCCGCGGCCGCACTGGCCCGGATCCCCGCAAAGCCATGGCCGCCATCCAAAAGCGCTGGGCAGAATACGTTCCCGGAGATTTCTCCGATCCCAATGCGGTGATGGATTTCTACGGGCGCTGCTATCGGGACTTGAAAGAGTATCTGGGCTATGTTCTGGAAACCCCCACCGAGGGCCTGACCGCGGAGGAGATGCGGGAGGAGATGGCCCGGCTGGCGGCCAACCCCGACCTGACGGAGCGGACAGTCAAGGTGCTCAGCATCTGCGAGACGGCCCGCTACGGCCGGAACGGCAAGGGCTTGGACAGCGAGGCGGCGCGCGCGGTGGAGCATGACATGCGCGAGATTTTCCAGGCGGGCGCCAAGCTGGTCTAGGAGTTGGTAGGAGTCGCACATGACTTTTGAAAACCTCGGCTGGCTCTGGTTTCTGCTTCCCGCGCTGTTCCTGATGGCGGGGCTGCGCTTCTGGCGGCGCCATTTCTGGGGTCATTCGCTGGTGGAGCAGTTAGGCGAGGAACTGGGCGGGCCGAATCCGCTGCTGCGCATCCCGAAGCTGCTGGAAGCTCTGGCGGTCGGATTCCTGCTGGTGGCGCTGCTGGGGCCGGTCTATCCCTTCAGCCTGAACCGCATCGAACGCGGCGGGTTGCAGATTCTGTTCGTGCTGGACCTGTCGCAGAGCATGGAGGAGGCGATTCAGGGCGGCGCGCCGCAGGCCGTTACGCGGATCGTGACGTCTCCGCCGCCGGGGGGGCAAACCGGCTTGGTGGCCGGACCGCTGCTGGCGACTCCCGGCAGCAAGATGGAGGCGATCAAAAAGACTGCCCTGGAGTTCATCGCCAAACGTCCCGGCGATGCCATCGGGCTGGTGGTGTTTTCAAACAACGGCTACCTGGTGACCCCGGCCACCTTTGACAAGGAGTCGATCTCGCAATATCTGCTGATGACGGGGACGCACACCCTGGTGAACGAAGGATTCACGGCCATCGGCGAAGGACTGGGCACCGCCAACCGCTTCTTCGCGCAGCAGCGCGAAAAGAGCCGCCGGCGGATGAAAGGCAACGTGATCGTGCTGCTGACCGACGGCGACAACAATTACGGCCGCGATCCGCTGACCGAAGTGGAACGCGCCAAGGCGGAAGGCACGCGCATCTACATGATCGGCGTGGCGCTCCAACCCGGCGCTTCGCAGCAGATCGCCGCCGCCGTGCCCTCCACGGGAGGGAAGTATTATGACGTCCGCAATCCCCGTTCCCTGGAAGAAGCTCTCGAAGACATCAACCACATCGAGAAGGGCGTTTTCTTTACTCTGCAACTGAAGAAAAACGAGCCGGCGTACTTTATTTTCGTGATGCTGGCGCTGGCCTGCCTGGCGCTGCGCCTGATCCTCCATGCCATCCCGCAATTTGTCGAGGTCAGCTAGGAAGCTCCCGCTGGCTGGCCCTTCGCCGGCGACCGGAGGCTCCGCGGCGCAAGCTCCGCGAACCGGGACGCAGTGTCTGCTTCCTTCCCTTGCGCCACCCCGGCGGCGGGGACTGGCGGGGTGGATTGGCGCAACGGAAGGCTCTCGAATCGCGTAAAATAAGGCGGAGAACAAGGAGGGTCGCCGTGGCATCGGGCCGGCATTCTCTCCAGACCCAGCGGCTGCGATGGGAACGGTTTGTGGTGTCGCACGCCCTGAGGCTGGCCGCGGTTCTGCTCGCTGTTCCGGCGCTCGCGCAGGGACCGGCGCTTCCCGGGAACGAGCCGGCCGCCGAGATGACGCTGGCGCAGTTCCGCGCTCTGGCTGCCGCTCGCGTTGCGGCCGCCGCTCCGGCGGCAGGCAAGCCGCGCCCGCCCCGTTCCGAGGCAGCCCTGCCGGATGGGGACGCGCTGTTCTTGCAGTTGCTGCTGATCCAGGCCCGGACCGCCGCCGTGCATCAGAGCCTCGACCGGCTGGCGGGCTGGAGCAAGGCCATTCAATCCCGCTTTCAAATCCAGAGCGCGCCGGAACTGGATGTCGCGGTGATCCGGTACGAAGAGGCCCGCAGGGCGGCCGAGTCTGCCCGTCTGGCGGCCGAGCAGAAACGGATTGCCGGGCGCGCCAACCGCCTGCTGGGACGGCCGCCGGAGGCTCCCTTGCGCGCCGTCCTTCCGGAGACCAGTGCCGGCGAGCCGGACGGCGTTGCAAAGCAACTCCAGGAGGCGCTGGCGCAGGGAGTAGAACTGGTCGGCAAGATGTACAGCAATTATCAGTTTGGGGGCATCCCCCTGGCTACGCTGCTGCAATATGAGAACGACATATACCAGGCCGAGGTAAGCTATCGCCAATGGGTGGCGCGGCGGGCCATGGAACAGGCCGGGAAACCCTCCGCGCCATGAGCCGGCCCCCGCTTGCGGCGCCGGAAGATTTCCGGGCCGGGAAGGAGTAAACTGATTTTATGAAACGCCAATGCCTGAAGGCGCTGCCGGCCCTGGCGCTGTTGCTGGCGATACCGCTCGGGGCGCACGAGGAGGGGTTCCCGGAGGCGACCCTGAAAGCGGTCTTCCCCGCCGCCACCGGTTTCACCCCGCGCAAGAAGACCTTCACCCCGGAACAGGTGAAGCAGATCGAGCAGGCTTCGCGCAGCAAGCTGGCGCGCAATGACAATCCCCTGAATTTTTATGTGGCGCTCGGCAAATCCCCGGATGGTTCCGGAGTGCTGGGCACCGTTGTTCTGATCGACGCCCGGGGGCCCAAAGGCGCCATCGATATGGCGCTCGGCGTGCGGCGCGACGGCTCCATTGAGCGGGTCATCGTGAAAGAAAACGGCGATGAAAAAGCTCTCGAGGAGGCCGCGTTTCTCGATCAGCTCAAAGGCAAGAACGCGCAGTCGCCGCTGACGCTGGGCAAGGACATCCGATACGCAGGTTCCGCCCCGTCGGCGGAAGCGGCGCTGAGCGCAGTGCGCCGCGGCCTGCACCTGCTGGCCGCCGCCTCCGCCAAATAGCTTCATGCAGCAGCCGTTTGCATCACCGACGTCGCAATCTAGTGGCCGCGGGAAGGCCATCGCCGCGCTGGGGAAAGGATTGTTTTTGCTGGCGCTGCTGGGGGGCGGTCCGAGCACGGCGCTGGCGGAAAGTTTCCTGGGGCAGGTCGCTCCGCTGCCCGGAGCCGTCGCGGAAGTCACCTCCCCGGCCACGGGCGTGATGATCCCGGCGCGCGAGAAGCCTTACACCGTGGGCGACCGCGTCAAAAAAGGCGAGCCGCTGCTGGTCATTGCAAACCGCTACGATCTGCACGACGCCTCGCATATCTCCAACATCCGCTGGGACTTTCTCCAGGCCATGATGGAGGCGCGCTACGCGGCTCTGGAAGCCCGGATCGCCCGCGAAAAAGGGGAGCGCCTCAAGAATCTCGGCGCCATCTCGGGCCAGCAGTTGGCGGCGTTGCGAGCCGCTGAGCAAGTGGCACAAGCCGAATATCTGCGCCGCAAGGACTTGCTCGAGCAGCAGGATGAGCAGATCCGCGGCGACACCCTGGAGCGCCGCGGCCTGGTGGCACCCATCGACGGCCAGATCGCGCTGGCCAACTTTACCCAGGGCCAGATGGTGTACGAAGGATTCCTGCTCTACCGCATCGTGGATCTCCGCCAGGTGGCGGTTGCGGCCCGCGTCCCGGAGGCTTCCTTCCGCCCCTGGCCGGAAGGGACCCCGGCGCGCATTCGTTTTGACGATCTGCCGGGCCGGGAATTTACCGGCCGCCTGCTGCGGACCCTCCCGCTGGTGGATCCGCAGAGTCGCGTGCGGGAAGTCCTGTTCCGCGTGGACAACCCGGAGGAACTGCTGCGCTTTGGCATGATCGGGCATGTGGAGGTGGGGGAACCATGAGACGACGATCCTCTTCCGCCCGCCGGACGTCGCCCC
>DATMAF010000296.1:0-9123 GCA_035560315.1 Terriglobia bacterium
TGCTTGTTTCTCGGCTTCCGCGAGCGGTTTGCGACGCCGCATGTCAGGAACGCATCAGCAGGCGTGCCAGGGGATCGGAAGGCAGATCGGGAACCAGAAACTGGCGCGGGCTGCCGGCCGCCTCGCTCACGCGTTCGGCGGCGCGATAGCCGCTCCGCACCGCGCCTTCCATCGTGGCGGGCCAGCCGGTTTGCGTCGAGTCGCCCGCCAGGAACAGATTCTGAAAGGGAGTGTCCGTCCCCGGCCGGCGGTCGTCGGCTCCCGGAGAGAAGGAAAACGTGGCCTTGGTTTCCTTCACCACCACGCCCCGTTCCAGCCGGGCTTGCGCCGATCGGGGAAGGACCGCGCGCAGCTCGCGCAGCGCCAGTTCCAAAATCTCTTCCCGGCTTTTTGCAAGTAAGGAACGCGCGGCGCTGATGACGATTTGGACGTACTGCCCCGCGCCGCGCTGGTCCCGGCTTGCTTCGCGCGCGGATTTGTTGAAAATCCACTGGATCGTCCGCCCGCACACGGTGAGGTGATCCTGGTCCAGGATGGGGCGGTCAAACCACAGGTGGATGCCCGCGATGGGCGACCATTCAAACGCTGCCCATTCGCGGCTCTGCGGCCAGCGGTCGCGCTGTTCAGCGGAGAGCAGGTTCGCCAGCGCGTCCGGGGGAAGGGCGCTGACATAGTAGTCGGCGCCGCGAACGCTTCCCTCCTGGGTCCGGATGCCCGCGACACGCTCTCCGTTTGTTTCCACGGCGGCGACCGGCGTTGCAAGCGCCAGCGCGTACGTTCCGCTCATCCGGGCGGCCGAATACAGTTCCGCGAGCGGAACCGCTGGCACGCCCATGCGATAGCCGCGACGATTCCGGAGAAAAGCGTCCTGAAACACCTGAAACGCCGGTCGGGTGGATAGCCGCTCGAGTTCTTCGTTCAGGGCGCTCACCAGGATCACCTTCCAGAAGCGCTCCTTGGCAGCGGGGCTCTGGCCGTGACGATCGAGCCACGCCGCCAGCGGTTCATCGGGAAACGGCCGCGGCTCGCGGAGAATGGCCAGCAGGGCGCGCGCGATCGCCCAGCGGTCCTGCCAGGAAAGCATCCGCATGCCGGCCAGCGAAGGGAGAAAGTGAAAGGGGGCAGGAAGCGCCGAAGCGCTCAGCGAGCACAGCGTTCCGTCGTCGTGAAAAAAGTAGCGGCTGAAATACCGAAATTGCTTCCCGGCGCCGGCGCGGCGAAAGAAATCGATGAGGTTGGTGCAGCAGCCGAGCAGCACATGCTGGCAATTGTCGATCAGAAGCGACTCGCCCGGCGGACGGAAGGAAGAAGCGCGGCCCCCCAGCGCGGGGCGCTTTTCGAACAGCTCCACGGCGTAGCCGCTTTCGGCCAGGCGCAGCGCCGCCGCCATGCCTGCCAGCCCTCCGCCCAAGACCGCTACGCGAGCAGGCGCCAATCGGGCGTTCCTCCCATCAGGAACTGGAGGCGGCGGAACGCCGCACGGCTGACCAGCAGAAGCTTTTCCGGCTCCGAAAGCGAGGCGGTCCTTCCTTGCGCGGCCGGGGCGGAGGGCCCCCCGCAGCGCTCGACCTCCCGCTCGACGGCCCGCAAGACGCCGCGGTAGATGGACACCAGCGTCCACAGCGCGGCCCGGCTCTCCGGTTCCACCATCTCGACGAGCGGAGCGGCTTCCCGGTAGTACTGGCGGGCGCGCGCGATCTCATGCCGCATGAGCTCTGCGTGCCCCGCATTCCAGCGGCCCGCGGCCAGTTGCTCCGGGGCGCAGCCGAATCGTTCCAGGTCCTCCAGCGGCAGATAAATCCGCCCTGCGGCGGCGTCCTGCCGGACGTCGCGCAAAATGTTGGTGAGCTGGAACGCAATGCCGCAGCGCTCGGCCAGCGGCGGGGCCTGCGGGCTGCGGTATCCAAACATGCGCAGCGAGCAGAGTCCCACGACGCCCGCCACCCGGTAGCAATATTGGTAAAGGTCCTCGAAGGTGCGGTAGGAACGAATCGTCAGGTCCATCTCCGTTCCAGCGATTAACTCGTGGAAGTATTCGGCCGGAATTTGATAGCGCTGGACGGCGTCATGAAAGGCGGGCAAGACCGGATGGCCGCCATAGTGTCCGGCGTAGGCCTGCTCGAGCGCTTCATGCCAGCGGCGAAGCAGCGCCGCCTTTTCCGCGGCCGTGCCAGGGCCATCGGCCACGTCGTCCGGGTGGCGCATGAAGGCGTACACGGCGCAAAAGGCGTCCCGGCGGGGCTTGGGAAGCAGCCAGAAGCCGTAATAAAAATTGCGGGCGCGGTCGCGCGCCAGGCGGCGGCAATGACGATAGGATAGCTCCAGCGCCGTGGCCATGCTAGTTCCCCCGCCCGAAAGCAAGCCAGCGCCTTGCAACGGCCGAAGCGCCCAGCATCATCATACGCGAGCTGTCCAGCTGCGGCCGCCGTCGGAGGACGTCGTAGTTTTGCCGTTCGATGAGCCGCAGAATTTCCATCCCCCCCCGGCTGAAGAGCTCCACATCCAGAGCCAGCCGCCGGTCGATCCTCCGGAGCAGCGGGAGCCCCTGATGGAACAGTTCCCGGGTTCGCTCCACCAGATCCCGCAGCAGCCGGGCGAAATTCTGGTTGAACCGCAACGCCGCCAGGTCGGCTTCGGAATAACCGTAGTGGGCCATCAGGTCAAGCGGGATGTAAATACGCCCGAGGGCATAATCGCGGCGCACGTCCTGCCAGAAATTGGCGAGCTGCAAGGCGGTGCATGTGAAATCAGAAAGCCGCTGCCGTTCCGGATCGCGATAACCGCAGACGTAGAGGACCAGCCGCCCGACCGGGTTGGCCGAGCAGCGGCAATAGTCCAGCACCTCGCTGAAATTCTGGTAGCGAGTCTGGGTCTGATCCCGCCGGAAGGCGGCAATCAAATCCAGGAACGGATCGATGGGAATCTCCCGTTCCCGAACGGTTTCCGCCAATGCGACAAAAACCGGGTGCCGCGCCCGGCCTGCGTAGCAGGCGCGCAGTTCTTCTTCCCAGAGGCCGAGCAGCCGGAGGGAGCGGGCCGGATCGCCTGTTTCATCGCCCAAATCATCCGCCCAGCGGCAGTAGGCGTAGATCGCGTAAAAGTGAGGCCGCAACCGTCGCGGCAGCAGGAGCGTGGCCACCGGGAAATTTTCGTAGTGAGTGCGGGCAAGCCGTTCGCAATAGCGGCGAGCCTCCTCCAGCGAGGCCGGCCGGTCGGGCAGGTTTCCTTCCCAGGAGGCGGGCGCGGGCGGCGCGGCCAGCGTCGCAGACACGGTGGCTGGCGCTGGCGGGGCCACAGTTGGAGCGGAGTGAACGTCCATTTCCCACGGCGCCGTGGTCGTACAGTCGCCCGCCCGGGCCAGGCGGCTATGGGATGATCGCCGTCTTCAAATCGCCGTTGCGGTTCGCCATGTGGCGCAGGATTTCCGGAAGGCGCTGCAGGGGCGCCTCGCCGGTGATGAAATCCGCGCCGCGAATTTCGCCGCGGCTGATCGTCTCAAGGGCTTTGCGGATGTAAGCCGGCGTGTGATGGAACGTGGCCTTGAGCGTGATCTCGGAGTAATGCAGCAGGGAGGTATCGAGCTGCACGCTGGAGCCGGCGGGGCAGCCCCCAAAGCCATTGACGGTGCCGCCGCGCCGCAGGGTGCCAAAGGCCAGTTCCCAGGTCCGGGGGGTGCCGACGGCTTCGATGGCCACATCGGCGCCCGCCCCATCCACCGTCTTGCTGCGAATCTCGCTCTTCAGGTCTTGCGATTGGGAGGCGTCCACCACTTCGTCGGCGCCCATGCGCCGAGCTGCGGTCAGTTGCGAGCTGCGCTTGGCGACGGCGACCACATGCGCCCCGCGGAGCTTCGCCAGGCGCACAAACATCAGTCCGATGGGACCCATCCCGATGACGACGGCGCTGTCGCCCGGACGCAAGCCGGTTTCTTCAAAGCCCCGCAGCACGCAGGCCAGCGGCTCGACCAGGGCGGCGTCCGTGAAATCGATATGCGCGGGAATCTCCAGGGTGTTTTGCCGGACAATGGGACCGGGGATGCGGATGAACTCGGCATACGCCCCATTGTTGAATAGCAGGTTTTCACACAGGTTGGCGCGCTCGCGCCGGCAATAATGACAGTGCCCGCAGGGTGCCGAATTGGCTGCCACGACCCGCATCCCCTTGCGGATGTGGCGGACCTCATCGCCCACTTCCTCCACAATGCCCGCCAGCTCATGGCCAAAGATGGCCGGCGGAACGATCATGCGGGCGTGGTAGCCCTGCCGGTAGACCTTCAAATCCGTCCCGCAGGTGAGCGCCGCGCGGACTCGCACCAAAATCTCATCCGGCCCTACGCGCGGCACCGCCACTTGTTCGATTTTCAAATCCTCTTTGCCGTAGAGCACGGCGGCAGTCATTTTGCTGGACACTAGTTTCGTTTCACCTCGTACCCGTTCCGCCCCGCGACGGACCGGGTGAAAAGCAGCCGATTGTTGTTGATCCCTTGCCCGGATTCCCCGTCACCGAGCCGCCCGGCCGCGCCTCACGCAGAGTGCAGCGCCAGCGCCAGATTTTCTGCTGCCCGCCGGGAGCTTCCCGCCAGCCTCCACAATTCGCGGAGGCCATGAGGAGTAACCAAGCTCTCCCGAAGGATTTTCCATGCTGACAACCCTCCATCCTCGCTCCGACAACGCTGAAAGTCAATGGCCAAGCTCTGACGGGAATCATCTGTAATGGACTTGAGAGCTCCGAAGGGCACTCCCCATTCCGCGGCGGCTTGCGCCACCCCGGCGGATTCCATGTCCACGGCCACTGCTCCCCACCGCGATCCCAGGACGCGCTTGGCCTCCACGGAATTCACCACCGCCCCGGCAGACAGCAGGATTCCTGCGCTGCCGCCTTCGATGCGCAGCAGACCTGGCTGGCAAACAAACCGCCGGCCGGTGCCCTCCTCGATCACTTCCTCCGCCAGCAGCAAATCTCCGGTTTGCAGCGCCTCCTGCAATCCGCCCGCAAAACCAACGGAGATCACCCCGGCGACCGGGACGCTCCGCAGCAGTTCGCGGGTGGCGCGCAAGGCGTTCTCCGCCCCCGCCCCCGCTATGGCCAGCACGGCCGGCCGGCCATGCAGCAGAAGCTGGATGTGGCCGCGGTCCCGCCGGCGGATGTTCTTCTGCCCCCGCAGCAGGGGCAGGACTTCCCAGCGGAAAGCCGCCACCAGTCCCAGCGGCGCTGTGGTTGTCTGCAAAGGATTCATGGCTGCGTTGCCGCGCCGCGGTGGCGGACGTATCCGTTCTGCTCAAACCAGCGGATGGCGCGCTCCAGCGCCGGCTCCAGCGGAGAAATGCGGTATCCCAGCTCCCTCTGCGCTTTTTCAGAGCTGACGTACATCGTGTGCCGCGCCATTCGGATGCCTTCCAGCGGGATGCGCGGAGCGCGTCCCAGCAAGCCGGCCAGCCAGGAATCCAACACTCCCGCTCCCAGCGCCACAGCGTAGGGCATGCGCCAGGAGGGCGGCGACAGGCGCGCGATTCTGCCCAGCGTCTCCAGAATCTCCCGGAAGCTCAGATTGTGCCCCCCCAGGATATAACGCTCTCCCGGCCGCCCGTTTCGAAAGGCCAACAGATGCCCCTCGGCCACATCGCGCACATCCACCAGATTCAGTCCGGTGTCAATGTAGGCGGGCATCTTGCGATTCAGGAAATCCAGGATCATCTTGCCCGTCTCGGTGGGCTTGCGATCCCCTTCGCCCACCGGAGCGCTGGGATTCACAATCGTTACGGGAAAGCCCTCCTGCGCATAGCGTAACGCCACCTGCTCGGCGAGGAACTTCGAGTGTTTATATGGCCCCGCCAGCGACTCAGGCTGGGCGACATCGCTTTCCTGCGCGGGCCGGCCGTTTCGGGAGAAATCGAGGGTTCCGACCGTGCTGGTGTAGACGACCTTGGCAACGCCGGCCTGGCGCGCCGCCTGCAGCAGGCGCTCGGTGCCCTCCACGTTGCTGCGGTACAGCTCCTGGGGGTGGCGCGCCCACAGCCGGTAATCGGCCGCCACATGAAACACCGCCGTGCAACCCGTCACGGCCGCCCGCAAGGATTCTGGATCGGTGAGGTCGCCCCGGACGATTTCGGCGGCAACTCCGCGGAGCAATTGGAGCGGGCTGGCCGGCCGCGCCAGCACCCGGACCGGGAAGCCTTCCTGCGCGAGACGCCGGACCACGTGGTGGCCGACAAAGCCCGTTCCACCGGTGACCAGAATTCTCGACATGCCAACCCGTCTGCAAACGCCGCTGCGACCAGCGCGGGCGCTACGTCAGCGCCCAGGCCATCATCTTGAAGGTGTCGCCGAGCTTGCGGTTCACTCCCAGCGCGGCGGAAGGCTCATAGCCGCAATGCACCATGCAGTCCTCGCAGCGCGGATCCCGGCCCCGGCCGTACTTTTCCCACGGCGTGTCATGGAGGAGTTGCTCGAAGGTGGCGTGGTGCGCGTCCGTGATCAAATAGCAGGGTCCTTTCCAGCCCTTGGTGTTATAGGTGGGATTGCCCCATGCGGTGCAGCTCAGATCGCGCGCTCCTTTGAGGAATTCGAGGTAGACCGGCGAACTGTTCAGCTTGTAGCGCCGGAAGAGGCGGTCGATGTCCTGGAATTTGCGGTGGATCATGGCGCGGTCCATGAAAATCTCTTTCGTCTGGACGGCGGCGTAGGAATAGGCCGGCGACATCATGTGCCCGTCGCAGCCCAGCGACTGCAAGTAATCCAGCATGGCTTCGATCTCCCCCATGTCGGTTTCCTTGTAGATGGTGGTGTTGGTGCAGACCATGAACCCCGCGGCCTTGGCGGCCTTGATCCCCTGGACGGCGGCTTTGAAAACGCCCGGGCGCTCCACGCACCGATCGTGCGTCTCCTCCAGGCCGTCAATGTGCACGTTGAAAAAGAAGCGCGGCGACGGCCGGAACTCCGCCAGGCGCTTCTCGATGAACATGCCGTTGGTGCAGAGGTATACGAACTTCTTCCGCTGCAGCAGCCCCGCCACCAACTCGCCCAGCGGCTTGTAGATCATGGGTTCGCCGCCGCAGATGGAGACGATGGGGGCGCCGCACTCCTCCACAGCCTTCAGGCACCGCTCCACCGGGATCGTCTCGCGGATGGTGGACTCGTACTCCCGGATGCGGCCGCAGCCCGTGCAGGTCAGGTTGCAGGCGTGGAGCGGCTCCAGCATCATCACCAACGGGAACTTGTCCTTGCCCTGGAGCCGTTTCTTCAGCAGGTACTTCGTCATGGTCCAGGTCATGCTCAGCGGAAACGGCATAGCCAGTTCACCTCTTGATCCAGCGCAGCCCGAGTTGCCAGTCCGGCAGGCCGCGGTACTCCGCGGGGCGACCGGCCTGGTGGCGGGCGTACTCGCTCAGGGCTAGGATGGGAAAATACAAGCTGTACAAGTGATACTTCAGATAAAACACCTTGGGAAATCCCGTGCCGGTGAAATAAGCGTCCTCCCAGGTTCCCTGCCGCTGGGTGGCCAGCAGGTGCCGGACGCCGCGCCGGACCGACTCGGACTCAAAATCGCCAGCGGCAAACAGCCCCAGCAGCGCCCAGGCGGTCTGTGCCGCCGTGCTGGGTCCGAGTCCGCGCCGGCTGGCGTTCTCATAGGAATCGCAGCTTTCCCCCCACCCCCCGTCGGGGTTCTGCAACGAACGAATCCATTCCGCAGCGCGGAGGCAGAAGCCTTCCCGCATATCGATCCCGATGGCGGCCAAGCCGCGCAGGGCAAAACAGGTCCCATAAATGTAATTGACGCCCCAGCGGCCGTACCAGCAACCGTCGCTTTCCTGCTGCTGCCGCAGATACTGGATCGCGCGGAGCGCGGGCAGGAATTCCCTGTCGTAACCGGTGGCGCCCAGCATCTCCAGCACCCGGCCGGTGATGTCGGGGCAACTGGGATCCAGCATGGCGTTATGATCGGCATAGGGAACCTGGGTCAGCAGCGTTTTGTTGTTGTCCTTGTCAAAGGAGGACCAGCCGCCATCCGCGTTCTGCATGCCGAGCACCCACTCGATGCCGCTGCGCATGGCGGCGCGCTGGCGGGCGGCATCCGGCAGGCGGACGCGGCTGAGTGCCAGCAGCACCATAGCGGTATCGTCCACGTCCGGGTAGTGGTCGTTGGCGAATTCAAAGCACCATCCGCCGGGCTGCACCTGGGGGCACTTCACCGCCCAGTCGCCGGAATAAAGAATCTGCTTCGAAAGCAGCCACTCGGCTCCCCGCCGCAGGGATTCCTGGTCCGGTTCGGCCGAATGCGCCGCAGCGAAAAGCGCCAGCGCGGTATCCCACACCGGGGAAAAACAGGGCTGCATCCGCAGGCTGTCCGGTTCTTCAATCGCCAGCCTCCAGAACTCGGCGAGTTCCCGACGGAACAAGGCGCCTTCGCGGTCATAGCCCAGACAGTCCAGCGCCACGATGCTGTTCATCATCGCCGGGTAGATGGCGCCCAGCCCGTCGCTGCCCTTCAAATGGTCCAGCAGCCACTGCTCCGCCCGGCGCAGCGCCATCCGGCGCAGGGGAGTCCATTTCTTCTGCTCCAGAACCGAGAGCGTGCGGTCGGCGGCGTGAATCAGCGTCTTCCAGCTGTAAAGCGGGCCTTCCGGCAGCAGTTGCTTGCCGCGCGCCCCGTGGTCTCGGAGGAACAGCGGGCGCAAGGTAACGCCCGGCGGCGAAGGACGCTGCGGCTGAAACGAGTAAATAATCGACAGCGGCACCAGCATGGCCCGCGACCAGGCGGAGATTTCGTAGATGTTGATGTAAGCGAAACTGGGCAGCAAAATCAGTTCCGGCGGCAGCGCCGGCACCTGCTTCCAGCTGTACTGATCCAAAAAGCAAAGCAGGATGCGGGTATAGCTGTTGGTCGCCTCCACTCCGCCCAGTTGCAAGGCCACCTGGCGGGCCTTTTTCAGAGCGGGATCCTCCTCCGGGACTCCCGCCAGACGGAGCGCAAAATACGCCTTGACGGTGACGTTCACGTTTGGCGCGCCGCCGGGATAGAGGCTCCAGCCGCCGTCGGGCCCCTGCTCGTCGCGGATGCAGCGGGCCAGCTTGCGGACGCGCCCGGGGTCCGGCGAGCCAAGGAAAAAGTCCAGCAGAATGGCA
>DATMAF010000297.1:0-2508 GCA_035560315.1 Terriglobia bacterium
AACGTGCGCTGCCGTTCCAAGGCATCCTACGGGATCGGCATTACCGGCATCGCGGGGCCGGGGGGCGGCTCGGCGGAAAAGCCGGTCGGTTTGGTCTATCTTGGGCTGGACGGGCCCGCCGGCGGTGCGGTCCTGGAAAAGCGCTACTTTGGAGAGCGGAGCGTCATCCGCTGGCAGGCGACGCAGACGGCGCTGGATTTGCTTCGCCGCGTTTTGTCCGGCCAGCCGCTTCCGGGATGATCCGCAAGCCATGCGCACCTTCGTTGCGATTGACATCCCGGGCGAGATTCGGGCGCGGATTCAGCAGCTCATCAGCGTTCTGCGCCGGACCCCCTGCGACGTGCGCTGGTCGCGGCCCGAGGGCCTGCACATTACGCTGAAATTCCTGGGCGAGATTCCCCCCGAGCGCCTCGATGCCGTGAAGCGGGCGCTGGAGTCGCTGCCGCCATCCGAGCCCATCGCCATTGCCATCGCCGGCTCCGGCTTCTTTCCCAACGGCCGCGCCCCGCGCGTCTTGTGGCTGGGAATCCAGGCCGGGCCGGAACTGGCGGCATTGGCGGCGAGCATCGAACGAGGCCTGGCGCCGCTGGGGATTCCCCAGGAAGATCGTCCCTATGCTCCGCACCTGACCTTGGGACGCCTCCGCGCCGCCCACGGACTCTCCGCCCTGCAAGAGGTGCTGAAACAACAGGGGGAGCTTGCGATGGGATCGTTTACCGCCCGCGAGTTTTTTCTGTACGAGAGCCAGCCGGCGCAGGACGGTTCGATCTACAAAAAGCTGGCCCGTTTCCGGATCGGCTCCGATGCGCCGGCCTGAAACGGCACGGCCGGCCGCGAACAGGGCGTTTCCCATCATGCGGAACTTGTTATGGGCAGGCGCGGCGGGATATCTTCTGGGCTCGATCCCTTTCGGATACCTGCTCTACCGGGCGCGCGGCGGAGGAGACATCCGCCGCACGGGCAGCGGCAATATCGGGGCCACCAACGTGCTTCGCGCCGCCGGATGGCTGCCGGCGGCGGCCACCTTGGTGCTCGATGCCGGCAAGGGCTACGCCGCTGTGTGGCTGGCGGCCTGCGGGAGCGCAAACGCGCCGGACGCTGTGGCGGCGGCCATTCTGGCGGTGATGGCGGGACATTGTTTTCCCCTGTTTCTGCGGTTTCGCGGAGGCAAGGGCGTGGCCACCGGCTTCGGGGCGTTTCTGGGAATCGCTCCGGCCGCGGCCCTGACCGCCAGCATTGTTTTTGCGCTCGTGGCCGCCGTGACCGGCTACGTTTCCCTGGCTTCGATTCTGGCTGCCGCCGCCTTCCCCGTCCTTCTCCTGGGAATGGGAAGCGCGCCGCCGGTGCTGCTGGCAGCCTTCTCCGCGGCGGGCCTGATCGTGCTGCGCCATCGGGAGAACATCCGCAGACTTCGGCAGGGAACGGAATTGCGGCTGTTCGGAAAGAAGAAGCCGCCTGACGGCTAGGCAGGATATGCGAACCATCGCCATCATCGGGGCCGGAGGCTGGGGAACGGCGCTCTCCATCGCGCTGGCCCGCAGCGTGGAGAAGATTCGCCTGTGGGTCTTCGAGCCGGAACTGCTGGCCTCCTTATGCGAAAAGCGCGTGAACGAGCTCTATCTGCCGGGATTTTTTCTCCCCCCGAATGTGCTGCCGACCGGCCGGCTGGCGGAGGCGCTGGCGGACGCCGATCTGGTGGTGACGGCGGTGCCGTCGCGGCATCTGCGCTCCCTCTGCCGGCAGATGCTTCCGCATGTCCGCCCCGAGCAAACCTTTCTGAGCGCCGCCAAGGGGCTGGAGAACGGAACTCTGCTGCGCATGACGGAGGTGATCGCGGAGAGTTTCCGGGAGCGCTTCGCGCCGCGGCTGGCGGCGCTCTCCGGGCCGACCTTTGCGCGGGAGGTTGCCCGCGGCCTGCCCGCGGCCGTGGTGGTCGCTTCCCAGGACGCGGCGCTGGCGGCCGCGCTGCAACGGCGGTTTTCCACCCCGGTGCTTCGCCTCTACACCAACACCGACCTCATCGGCGTGGAGCTGGGCGGCGCGGTCAAGAATGTCATTGCCATCGCCGCCGGGGTCTGCCAAGGCATGGGGTTGGGATCGAATGCCGTCGCCGCGGTCATCACGCGGGGACTGGCGGAGATGACGCGGCTGGCCTGCGCTTGCGGCGCCCGCAGCGAAACCTTGTCGGGGCTGGCCGGCCTCGGCGATTTGGTGCTGACTTGCACCGGCGCCCTGAGCCGCAATCGCTCCGCCGGCGTGGAGTTGGGACGGGGCCGCCCGGCGCAGGAAATCCTGTCCTGCTCCCGAATGGCCATTGAGGGGATTCACACGACCGCGGCGGTCGTCGAGCTGGCGCGGCGCAAGGGAATCGAGATGCCCATCAGCGAGCAGATGCACGCCGTGCTCTACGAAGGCCGCCCGCCTCGCGAGGCGCTGCGGGAACTCATGGAGCGCCGCCTGAAGCCGGAGTGAGCCGAGAGCTATTCCTGCAACTGAAAACTGCGGCGG
>DATMAF010000298.1:0-3701 GCA_035560315.1 Terriglobia bacterium
CCAATGATCCCGCCTTCCACCAGGTCATCCGATACCCCACGCCCCATCGTTTCCAGAGCTGTTCGGCAGGAAAGCCTTCGTCCTGCAAAGATAAAAATAGTATAGCGCAATTCGCCTGCCAAGAGACGGGCGGCTGGCAAAACAAATCCATCCCCCTAATGGCTGCTGCACTTCTGGCCGATAAGAAAATGCGAGGTTCGGGAGTTCGTATTGGCACAACATCTTCCGACGGTGTGCCGGGCGGCCGTCAAACGGCATCACAGCCGCAGAGTCGCTGACACCAGGGGCTCTGCCGTGGGAATCCAAGCAGCGCCAGCTACGCTAATCCGCAGCAGTTGCAATGGCGTTCCCACCGGAAAACCGCAGCCATGGCTGGGAGTGCTTTCCCGCGCGGCCAGCCGCACAGTCTCCCCCAGCTTTTTGCTGCGGCCAACGACGGACTCCTCGCCCGCTTGGTAGGGGAAATTTCGGCAATTGATTGGCTGCGGGGAAGATACGGTGCCTAGCCAGGTGATTTGTCTCTTCCCCCAAGAGGTTCCGCCGGTCCGAGCAAGGCTCTAGCTATGGCCAAACCGCTTCGTCTTCTGCTGGTAGAGGATTCCGAGAGCGACGCTTTGCTTCTGCTGCATGAACTGCGGCGCGGAGGCTACGAGGTTGTCCACGAGCGGGTCGATACGGCCGAGGAGATGAGCGCCGCATTAGAGAAAGCCTGCTGGGACATCATCATCAGTGATTACTCCATGCCCCACTTCAGCGGGCTGGCGGCGCTGTCCTTGTTGAAGCAAAAGGGGATGGATGTGCCCTTCCTCATCGTGTCCGGCACCATCGGCGAAGATCTGGCGGTCGCCTCGATGAAATCCGGCGCTCAGGACTACATCATGAAAAACAATCTCAACCGGCTGGTGCCCGCCGTCGAGCGGGAACTCCGGGAAGCCGCCGGGCGCCGCGCCCGCAAAGAAGCGGAAGAGGCGCTGCGCCGCACCGAGGAGCAGTTGCGACAGTCCCAAAAGCTGGAGGCCATCGGGCGCCTGGCCGGCGGGCTGGCCCATGACTTCAACAACCACCTGGGGGTTGTGCTCGGCTATAGCCAGCTGTTGATGGAACGACTGGGCTCCGAGGAAGCCGTGCGCAAGCCGGCCATGATGATCCACGAGGCCGCCACCCGGGCCGCCGCTCTCACGCGCCAGTTGCTGGCCTTCAGCCGGAAGCAGGTCCTGGAGCCCCGCGTGCTCGACCTGAACGCTGCCGTCAGGGAACTGACCCAGATGCTGCGCGCGCTGCTCGGCGAGGATATTGAGATAGTCCTTTCGCTGGAGCCGGCGCTGGGCAAGGTGAAAGCCGACCCTGCCCAGATCGATCAGATTCTCATGAACCTGGCCGTCAACGCCCGCGATGCCATGCCCCATGGCGGCAAGCTCACCTTGGCAACGGCGAACACGGAACTGGACCAGGGATATGCTTCGCAGCACGCCGGCGTCCAGCCCGGTCCCTACGTGATGCTGGCGGTTTCCGACACCGGCATCGGGATGGACAAGGAAACCCAGGCGCACATCTTTGAGCCGTTCTTCACCACCAAGGAACCCGGCAAGGGAACCGGACTGGGTCTGGCGATGGTCTACGGGATCGTCAAGCAAAGCGGCGGAAACATCTGGGTCTATAGCGAAGTCGGACGCGGCACGACGTTCAAGATCTATCTTCCGCGGCTGGATGCGGCAGTTCCCGCTGCGGCGGAGGAAACGCTTCCGCCGGCTGTCCTCACCGGCTCGGAAACCATCCTGGTTGCCGAGGATGAAGCTATGCTGCGGGAATTGGCCCGCGAGCTGCTCGCCGGCGCCGGCTACACGGTGCTGGAAGCAGCGAATGGAGAACAGGCGATCGAGGTCTGCCAGGGGCATTCTGGACCGGTGCATCTCCTGATGACGGATGCCGTCATGCCGCGCATGAGCGGCCTGGAATTGGCCCGCCGCATCCGCGCCCTGCGGCCCGGCGTCACGGTGCTCTATGTTTCCGGCTACGCGGATGAGGCAATCCTCCGGGACGGGCTGATGGAACCGGGCGCCGCATTCCTCCAAAAGCCGTTCTCGCGCGAGGCGTTGCTTCGAAAGCTGCGGGAGACGCTGGAGGCCCGGCCCGCCGGCCACGCGTAAAGGTTTACCGTCCGGTGTAAGGTATAAATCCCAACCCACACTCGATCCTTGTTAGCGCTGGCCTGTTCCTGATACAATCCCACACATTCGCGTACGTGTGGCGCACCCGCCGTTTGGGATTTTAGATTCGATCAGAAGGAGGAGATCAGATTGCCATGACAGATGACGAGATTGCTAAATACCTCCCGCACATCAAGCAAAAAGTCGATGAAATGACCGATGAGGTGGCCAGAAGGCGCTGCCGGGAACTCGACGCGAAGTTCGCCATTCCAAAGGATCCTCCGCCCCTTGACCCGACTGATCCAAATTCTTGCGCAACATGGGATACAGATGAAGTTTGGGAACACCAATTGCTGAAATCGCGCCTTGGCCATAGCTGTAAGGGTGAACAATGAAGTTTAACAGCAACGCAGATGTTCAAGCAAAGTTTAACGATGATGAGCCGCTTGCGAAGGATGAACTTGCTGAGCTACGAAAGTGGGCAAAGTATTTTAGCTAAGGAAACCTTAGGCGACTTTACGTTGAGTTAGCAATACTAAACATAGATGCCATCCATAACTCTGACAGAAGCAGTTCGCGCCTTTCTGCTGTAATGATTCGGCTAACGGTAGAGATTTTCCTTCTAACGGGATTTTGGGCTTATCAGGCATTTATCCCTTCGAAATAAGAAGAGCATTCACCCGCGAATTCACGGCAGGTGGCCCACACGAGCAGCTACGTGTGCGGTACAGCGTCTACGCCAGGAGGGGTCATCCTGAGGAGTCCCGGCTTGCCGGGACGACGAAGGACCTGTTGTGGGCCGGTGGAAGCTAAAAGCTGGTCCTTCGCCCCTCGGCTGCGCTCGAAACTCAGAACGACCGCAGATTGAGAAACGGTACCCTGCCGCTTCGATTGACCGCGGTGGAAGCGGCGCATATAATGAGTGCTTGCGAGGAACACTCCCCTGGAAATGCGAGGATTCCAATCTTGGCGCAGCGCATTGTGGCCGTTTATCCCGGAAGCTTTGATCCGCTGACCAACGGGCATCTCGACCTGATCGAGCGCGGCAGCAAGATCTTTGACGAGCTCATTGTGGCGGTGCTCCGCAATCCCGAAAAGGAGCCGTTGTTCACCGTCGAGGAACGCCTCGAAATGCTGCGCGAGGCCACGCAGCACTGCCCCAATATCTCGGTCGACAGTTTCAACGGCCTGCTGGTGGACTATGCCGTGCGCCGGCAGGCGCGCGTGATCTTGCGGGGCATCCGCGCCGTCTCGGATTTTGAAAACGAAATGACCATGGCTCTGATGAACCGCAAGCTGGACGGCAATCTCGAAACCGTCTTTATGATGCCGGCGGTGTCCTATACCTTCTTGAGTTCGCGCCTGGTGCGCGAAATCGTACGGCTCGGCGGCGACGTGCGCGGCCTGGTGCCCCCGCTGGTCGAAGCCCGCCTGCGCGCCAAAGTGGAGTAACCGGTGCTCAAAGAAATCGCTCTCTCCGACCGCGTGGGACGCATCTCGATCTCCTCCACCATGGCGGTGGCCGCCGAGGCCGAACGCCTCCGCTCGGAAGGC
>DATMAF010000299.1:0-2726 GCA_035560315.1 Terriglobia bacterium
CGCAACAAACCGGGGCAGGCCCGCCAGCCGCACCGTGCGGCGCGCCACGTCGTTGCGCAGCAGCCAGGCGGTGAGCAGCAGCATCCCCGCCCCGGCCAGTTGCAGGCCGCGCACGAGGCTGGCGGAGGCCCAGGCCAGTCCGGCCAGATACACAGCCACCGAAAAAAGAAACGTTCTCGTCTCCTGCCGGCGGGAGGCGAGGCGGCTGAGTTCCACCCGTTCGCCCGCGATGGTCAAAATCAGGAATCCGGCCCACCAGTGGACCAGCGTGGGAATCTCGGCGCCGGAGATCCAGAACAGGTTTCCCATCAGCCAGGCCAGCGCGCCCGAAGCCATCGTCAGCGTGAATACCGCCGGCTGACGGCGCACAATCGCGACGAAAATGACCGCCATCGCCGCGCTTCCCAGCCCGAGGCACAGCGCCCCCGCGCGGACCGCCCATCCCGCAGCCAGGCAGACAGTTCCGGCGGCAGTCAGCGCCGGCGCGCTGTAAGCCCACGGCCGGTTCAGCGCCACGGCGCGCTCCAGGCCGATCAGCGTCCCCAAAAATCCCGAGACCATGAGCGGCCCGTGGGCCAGCGACAGGCCCGCTTGCAGCATGGGAATTTCCAAATCCATGCGCAGCAGGCCGGCCCACAGCGCCGCCAGCAGAGCAAGGAAGGCGGTGCCCAGCAGGACGAACCGTTCCGGATGGGAGTGGTTTGCCACCGGGTCCCCCAAAGCTACTCGCGCCAGCCCAACTGGCGCCGCGCTTCGGAAGACATCATGGCGGGGTCCCAGGGAGGATCCCACACCAGAGCGACCTGCACCGAGCGGAGATCGGGAACGCGCGCGCGCACGGCCCGTTCAACGGCTCTCTCGAGATAGGTTCCCAGCGGGCAAGCCGCCGAGGTCATGGTCATCCGGACACGAAGATCGTCGCCTTCCATGTCAATTCCATAGACCAGGCCCAGGTCCACAATATTGACGCCCACCTCCGGATCGAGGACTGTCCGCAGGGCGGAGAGAACAGGTTCTCTGGCGATGGGCGGCATGGAGGCTCCCGTTGTTCCGACCAGGGGGAATCCCCCAGCAGAGATCAGCCGGAGGGAACTTCGATCTTACCACGCGTCTGTGTTCGCTTCCGGCGAACAAGCCAGACGAGGCCTGCGTAACCGGCCAGGGTGGCCATGGAGATGGCGGCGCCCCAGAGAAAGCGGCGCGGACGAAAGCGCATTTCGATGCGGTGCGAACCGGCGGGAACGTAGAGGGCGCGAAAAATGCCGTTGGCGCGGAGGATCGGCGCCGGCTGGCCGTCGAGCCGCGCTTCCCATCCCGGATATTCGATTTCGTTGAGCAGTACGAAACCGTCCTGGGAAAGATTGGCCGTCAGGGAAATCCGGTTGGCGGAGTACTGAAAATCCGCAAAGGAAAAGGGTCCCGCCAGCGGCGGCGGAGCATCCGGCAAGCGGACCAGCCATGCCGCATACAAATTAACGCGCGCGGCTCCGGCGCTGGTCAGAACGAGACGGGTGGGACCGGACACCAGGCGCAATACTCCCAGCTCGGCGGTCCGGGTCTCCATGCATCGCCATCCGTAAGTTCTGCCCAAGACGGCGGGAGCGAGGCGCTGCTCCTGCGAGCCGTTGCGAGCGGAAACCGCCAGGACCGGCGCCGGCTCCGGAACAGCGGCATTGTAGCGGATCAGGAGCACATAGTTGCCAGGGGCCAGCGACAAGTCGAAGTCGAACCGAATCCAGTTTCCCGCACCCACCCACTCCCCAAACAGCAGGGTCCGTTCCGAGCAGTCCGGATCTTCCGCGACGCCCCCCGTCGAAGCAGCGGTCACATCCTCGGGGCGCAACCGGAGGCTTGGCAAGCGCTC
This sequence comes from Terriglobia bacterium, assembly GCA_035560315.1. Taxonomy (GTDB): domain Bacteria; phylum Acidobacteriota; class Terriglobia; order 2-12-FULL-54-10; family 2-12-FULL-54-10; genus DATMAF01. The sequence continues at coordinate 1,865 of DATMAF010000299.1, forward strand.
GAGCCGGCGGGGGGGAACGGTGCCGACAGCATCTTCCTCCAGCACCAGCGTGTGGCGGGCCTGAAACCACCGGGATTTCATCAGGCCCATCGCGACCTCCTCGCCGCGGACGACATAACCGGCGGGGTAAAACCATGCCCGCGAAATATAGTCGGGGTTGCGGTATAGCTGCCACCAATCGGAACCGCCGGCCACGCGTTCGAACTTCCCGGAATCCGGAAGACCCAGTTCCTTGGCCCATTCCGGGCCCGACACCACCACATACTTGACTCCCAGCAGATCCAGCATCGGAGAGCTCAGATCATGATCCGGCCCCCCGTAGGGAAGCGTGTATTCGCTCGTGTGGATGAACTCGCGAACGTAACGTTCGTACCGTTGCAGCGTAATCGGGTTCCATCCGAAGACCGCAGGGATGCGCCAAACGCTCGAGCCATTGCCGCTCCACGGGCTTTCGGCAAAGGCGGCAAACCGAAAGTCCGTTGCCGGGTCGGATCGCAACTGCTTCAGAGTCGCCCCGTCATGGACCGCGGTTGCGAACGATTGATATGTCCGCGGATCGCTGAGCGACCAGTTAAAAGGCTGGTTCATGCTGTAGTGAAATATCTGAAACAGCGCCAGAGCGAACAACCCCAACTGCACCGCTGGCAAACTGAGTCTCCGGCGAACCGCGGCGGCGATCAAAAAGCTGGCGGCGGCCAAAACGGCCAGCAGGTGATACCGGCCGGAAATAGCGGCGAATGCAGGAAGGCCGAGGACGACGGCCGCAGCCAGCGCCAGCACGGCGAGCAGCGCCAACGGCAGGTATTTGCGGTAGAGCGGCGCATCCCGGCCGGAAACCAGGGCTCCGGCGCCGATGGCGGCC
>DATMAF010000300.1:0-8230 GCA_035560315.1 Terriglobia bacterium
ACTTGAATCTGCAACCGCATTTGCGGGAACTTTGCTGGCCCCCAGCCGCATAATCGGGAAAAGGTGCCGCGGCTGTGGCCCAAATGCTACTCGCCCAGGAATTCCCGCAACTCCGCCTCCGGAATCGCCCCCGCCCGGATCAGCCGCCACTTGGGCACCGTCAGATCCACCGTGGTGGCGATCCGCGAGTCATTGACGGGACTGTCCAGAATCAAGGAAAGATGCATTCCCAGGGTGGCCAGCACCTCGCTGGCTTCTTTGCAGGTGGGAAACCCAGATAGATTTGCGCTGGTGGCGATGAGCGGCATTCCAAACTGACGAAGCAACCGGAGGGCAATCGGAGAGGCCGGCTCCCGAACCGACAGCCGGCCGGTGTTTCCGGTAACCTTCAACGGAACGCTGCCGGAGGCTTCTACAATGATGCTCAACGGCCCTGGCCAGTAGCGGTGTGCCAGCAGAAAAAAGCGGGACGGAAGATGGCGGGCCAGTTCCGCCACCTGGTCCACCGACTCGACGAACATCGGCAGCGAACGATCCCAGGCCCGGCTCTTGGCCTTGAAGACCTTGGAAACCGCCGCGAGATTGAAAGGATCCGCCAGAATGCAATACAACGTGTCGGTTGGGATCGCGATCAACTCGCCCCGGCGGAGGGTCTCGGTGGCGTAAGCGATTTTTTCTGCTTCCGGGTCATCCCACTGTATGGGAATGACTTCTGCCATGCGGCCGGCCTCCTTCGGTCAGGCAGGCAGACTAACATGGAGATGGAATCCGGGTCAACGCATTCCGGGGAGCTGTTATCCTCCCTGCTCCCCGATTTCCCCGCTGCGGCTCACCGGAAGGTCGTTCTGGACTGCCGGAGCGGTACGTGCAGGTGGTGGCGTCGGGGGAGCCGGCCGGGGCGCCTGTTTCCGCTGGCTTTCCGCCAGCGCTTCGGAAAATCCCAACGCCGTGCTGTAGATCGTCCGGGCAAAAAATTCCGCCACCAGCAAGCGCAACTTTTCATCCGGAGCTTCCTGAAGCTGGGAACGGACAAACTCCCAAAAATGTTTTTCTTGCAGAATCAAGGCCAGCACCACTTGGCCCAGCGGAATGCCCTCGGCGAAGCGGCGTTTTCCCAAATCCTCCCCGTAGCGGTGGACTGCGGCGGGATCAGGCGCGGCCAGCCAGGCAGACAAATTCTGGAAGACCGCCTGGGCCCGCTTGAAGAGCTCCTCATTGCTGAGCCGGTGATAGTGGCTGGTGCCCAGATTGCTGCGCAGTTCGCCATACGAGCTTTCAATGAGCGGGCGAAGCTGGTTTCCGAGCAGTCGGATAAGACTGGCGGCGTTCATGAGGAACCTCCCCTCGTTCCCACTGGCCAGCGGCAACTCAAGTCCCTGCCCGATTCCCCCCCGATGGCCCAAGATACGCTGGCGCACAAAAACTGTACCTGAGGAACGGAACGGGAAGTCAGGCGGCGTGCGGATCTCCGCCCGCCAGCAACTCCACCGCATGGGGCAGGATCGGCAGGATGGATTTCAGCGAATCCACCGCCCCCTGCGGGCTGCCGGGCAGATTGATTACCAGCATCTGGCCGGCGATCCCAGCCACGCCGCGGGAAAGCGCTGCGGTCGGCGAACTCTTGGCGCCTTCGCGGCGCATCTGCTCGGCCAGGCCGGGAATCTCGCGGCTGATCACCTTGCGCGTGGCTTCCGGCGTGACATCCCGCGGGGAGACGCCGGTGCCGCCGGTCGTGAACACCGCTTCCAGCCCTTGCGCCGCCAGCTCCCGCAGCGTGGCGGCCAGCACCGCCAGGTCATCGGCCACGACCCGGGAGTGAGCCACGGTCCAGCCGTTTTGCTGCAACAATTCCACCACGGCGGGACCGGAGCCGTCCCGCCGCTTGCCCTGGAAAACCGAATCGCTCACGGTGAGAACCGCTGCGCGTAGCGCGTGGGGCATAGAACCTCCGTCAACCGGGCCGACACTACCGGTTTTGCTCGTCCAGCAAGCGCAGGGCCTCCATCAGCAGCCCTTGCGTGCTGCGGGTGGTGCTTTTTTCATTGGAACGGGCGCTGAAATCGATCTGGAAGGAGGCCTCTTCGGGCCAGCCCGCCACGGCATAGACCGCTTCGTCCCCCCGCACCGAGCCCAGTTCGGCGTGATGCAGCTGGCCTTCCTTGAAGTACATGCGGCATTCCTCGCCGTCTTTGGCAACGGTCAGCCCGCAGGTTTTTTGTCCCAGTTCCAGCGACTGGAACAGGTCGATCAAATTCATGTCCGAGAGCCGCCCCCGAATGACGCCTTCGCGCGAGGCCTGCTGCTGCATCTTTTCCCAATGGATGCGGTCCAGCACCTTCTTGGCGCGGGCGGCCAGCTCTTTCATGTAAAACGGCTTCTGCGCAAACTCCTCCACCTGGTCGGTCAAGGGCCGCAGGTGTTCCTCGATATCCGACTTGGAGGCCACCAGAATCACCCGCACTCCTTTGAGTTCCGGCTGCAATCGCAAGCGCTGGACGAATTGCCCGCCATCCATTTCCGGCATCCGGTAATCGCAGATCACCAGGTCCGGCGGGTTTTCCAGGCAGCGGGCCAGCGCCACCGTGGAATCGGTGAAGGCCTGCGTCTCGGCCAGCGGCTCAATTCCTTGCCGCAGGATATCCAGGATCACAGGATTGTCATCCACCAGCATCACTTTGGAGTTGCTCTTGGACATTTCTGGTCTCTTTTGATCGCCGGCGGTGTCGGTGCGCCGGTGCTCACGGGGCCGCTCGGCGCAGGCGGGCCGGGCGGCGGTAGGGCCCGCTCTTTCCCCCCGTCTTTTCTAACAAGCAAATATCAGAAATTGTGATGGACTTGTCAACTGCCTTGCACATGTCATACAGCGTCAGGGCCGCGACCGAGACGGCGGTCAGGGCTTCCATCTCCACTCCCGTCGCCGCCTGGGTTGCGACGGAAGCTTCGATGGCAATCCCGCCGGCCATGGTGCGCACCTGCACGTCCACGTGGCTCAGCGGCAGCGGATGGCAGAGGGGAATGAGCGCGGCCGTCTGTTTGGCCGCCTGGATCCCGGCGATGCGGGAGATTTCCAGCGGGTTTCCCTTTGGATTCTTCGGAAGCTGGCGCAGCGCTTGCCGCGACATGCGGACGAAGCCCTGCGCGCGGGCGCGGCGCGCCGTCGGCTGCTTGGCCGAGACGTCCACCATGCGAACCGACCCGTCCGGATTCCAGTGCGACGGCTTGGGCAACGGGCTTCCCCCTCAGCTCATCGATCGCGGCAGCACGCCGACCCATTCTCCGGCGCGCAACTCGGCGGCCTCTTCGGGCACCACCAGAAAACAGTTGGCGCGCGCCAGGCTGGCCATGTCGCCCGACCCCTTCCATTCTACAGGAGTGACGAGCGGCGCTTCGTTCTCACCGCCCAGCCAGGCGGGCAGGAATGCGGTCAAGCCCGGCTTGCGGCGCAGATCGCGGGAGAGCCTGGCGCGGAGCCAGGGAGCCGGTTCGTACTCCTCGCCCGAGAGAATGGCCAGGCAGGGCCTTACGAACAATTCAAAAGTGACCATGGTGGAGAGCGGATTGCCCGGCAGGCCGAAGAACAGCGTTTCCCGGGCGCGGCCAAAGACGAGCGGCCGCCCCGGCTGAATGAGCACGCCGTCGAAAAAAAATTCCGCGCCGCAGGCGGCCAGGACCTGCTCCACCAGATCGTATCTCCCGGCCGAGACGCCGCCCGACAGCAGCAGCAAATCATACCGCAAACCTTCCTCTACCATCGCGCGCAGCCGATCCTCCCGGTCGGGGGCAATGCCCAGCGGCACCCCGGCGCCGTGCGCCGCCGCGACCTGGGCTTGCAGCGAATAGCGGTTGCTATTGCGGATTTGCGAGGGTCCCGGCCGCTTGCCCACTTCCACGACTTCATCGCCGGTCGGCAGGATGGCGACGCGCGGCGTGGGGTACACCGCAAGGGATTCCGCCCCAACCGCCGCCATCAAGGCCACCTCGCCATAGCCGATGCGCCGCCCCGGCCCCAGCAGGCGGTCGCCCCGGCGGGCCTCGCTGCCCTGGGCCACGATATTTTCGCCGGCCGCAAGCGGGCGCCCGATCTCCACCCACTCTCCGTCGCGGGCCGCGTGCTCCACCATGGCCACGGCGTCGGCGCCTTCCGGGACCGGAGCGCCCGTCATGATCTCCACACACTCGCCGCGGTTCACCGTGCCCGGGAAGCATTCTCCCGCTTTCACTTGGCCGCGCAGGCGCAAGCGCGCCGGAGGATGCGCGGTGTCTGCGTGCCGCAGCGCATAGCCATCGCGCGTGGCCCGGGGGAACGGGGGCAAGTCGCGGTCCGCAACGATGGGCTCGGCCAGCACGCGCCCGGCGCTTTCCGACAAGGGCACCCTCTCCGGCGGCGGGAGGCGGCGGAAACGGCGGGCGATCCGCAGGACGGTGGCGCGCGCCTCGTGAAACTTCAGTACCGCCATGGGGCGACCTCGGCGAGCTTAGGTGCGGGGAGGGGAAGAACCAGCCAACAGCTTTTCCAGACGGGTGCCGCCGCGGACGATGGTCTGCGTTCGCTCCGGGCCGGTGGAGACGATGGACACTTCCAAGCCCAGTTGGTTGCTGATGAACTCCAGATAGTCGCGGGCCGCGGGGGGAAGCTCCTCATAGCGCGTGATGCCGGCCGTCGGCTGCCGCCAGCCCGGCAGCGTGCGGTAAACGGGACGCGCCTGCTCCCAGGCGCTGGAGCGAACCGGCAGTTCCTTTCGCACCGCGCCGTCGCATTCGTAGTCGGTGCAGACGGGAATCTCGTCCAGCTCGTCCAGCACGTCGAGCTTGGTGATGATGAGACTGTCCAGACCGTTCAGCGCGGCGCTGTAACGCAGCACCGGCAGGTCCAGCCAGCCGCAGCGGCGCGAGCGCCCGGTGACGGAGCCGAATTCACGGCCGCGCTCCCGGATCCGGTCGCCGGCGGCGCCATTCTCTTCGGTGGGGAATGGTCCGGCGCCCACCCGCGTGGTGTAGGCCTTGGAGACCCCCACCACCCCGCTGATGCGCGTCGGGGGCACGCCCAGGCCCGTGCAGGCGCCTCCGGCCGTGGCGCTGGAGGAGGTCACATACGGATAGGTGCCGTGATCGACATCCAGCATCGTCCCCTGCGCCCCTTCAAACAGCACGGAGCGGCCGGCCTTCATCTCCGCTTGCAGATACGCGCTGGCGTCGATCAACATCGGTTTCAAAAACTCGCACAACCGCAGGGATTCCGCGGCCAGCGCCGCCGCGTCCAGCAGGACCTTGCTGCCCCAGGCTCTCAGGAGCGCCTGTTTCTCTTGCACAGCCATTTCCAGCAGGCAGCGGAACTCGGCTTCTTCGGTGATGTCGCCGGCGCGAATGCCCCGCCGCCCGATCTTATCCTCATAGGCCGGGCCGATGCCCCGCGCCGTGGTCCCGATCTTGCTCCGCCAGGGCGAATTCTCCAGCTCGGTCTCCACCAGGCGGTGGTAGGGAAAGATCAAATGCGCCCGGTTGCTGACAAACAGCCGGCCCGCCGTCGAAATGCCCTTTTGCTCCAGGGTCTCTATCTCGTTGCGGAGCGCCACCGGATCCACCACCACGCCGTTGCCGATGACCGCCACCTTGTCGGGGCGCAAGATGCCGGAGGGAACGAGTTGCAAGACGAATTGCCGGGAACCGATCGCGATGGTGTGGCCGGCATTGTTGCCGCCGTTGTAGCGGGCCACGATGTCAAAATGGCCGGCCAGAAAGTCGACAACCTTACCCTTGCCTTCATCGCCCCACTGGGCACCGACCACGATCAGGTTGCTCATGCATTCCATCCGCAAGCGGTGCGCGCAAGAACAGCCGCCTTCCAGCGGTCATCCTAAACCGCTTCGCAAGCCGAAACAAGGAGAATCCGGAATGGTTGCGCGGGAATTCCGGCGCCGGCGGGCGCGTTCGGAACACTCCGGTCCCGCCAGGCTGCGGGGCCGGAGCGCGCCCGGCCGTTCGCGCTAGATATATTTCTTCAGCAGATTTTCGATGGCCTCGCGGCTGGCTGCCCCCACCAACTGCTCGCGCACCTGCCCGTCCTTGAACAACAGCAGCGTGGGAATGCCGCGAATGTTGTAGCGCGCCGGGGTGGCTTGGTTTTCGTCCACATTCATTTTGGCCACGCGGGCGCGGCCGGAGTATTCCCTGGCCAGCGCCTCCACCGTGGGCGCAATCATCCGGCAAGGCCCGCACCAGGCGGCCCAGAAATCCACCAGCACCGGCTGGTTCGATTTCAGTACCTCCTGCTCGAACGATTGATCCGTCACATGAAGAACGTCTCCTGCCATTACGCAAACCTCCTCGTCCTTGCCGCTTCGGAATCCATGCACAGCTATTGGATGACGCGCCGGGCGGGCTGGATACAAAGCTAGTCCCAGGAATTGTCAGAGAATTATTCTACACCACCTGGCGTTTGAGAAGGGCCGGCGGCGCCAACTCCTCATACAATTTGCGGTATTCCTGGGCGGAGCGGTTCCAGGAGAAGTCTTTGGCCATGCCGTTGCGCATCAGGCGCGTCCAGCGCGTCGGATCGCTATAAACTGCCAGCGCCCGGGAAACCGCCTCCAACAGGGCCGCTCCGGAGTAGGCGGAAAACTTGAAGCCGGTGCCGGCGCCGGTGGCCAGGTCGTATTCTTCGATGGTATCGTCCAATCCCCCCGTGGCGCGCACCACCGGAACCGTGCCGTATCGCAGGCTGTAGATTTGATTCAAGCCGCAGGGTTCATAGTGCGAGGGCATCAGGAACATGTCCGCTCCGGCTTCGATCTTGTGCGCCAGCGTGTTGTCATACGCGATGCGCACCGCCACCCGGTCCGGGAAGCGGGCTGCCAGGTCCCGGAACAACTGCTCGTATTCCGACTCGCCGGTTCCCAGCGCCACCAGGCGCAGCTTCTCGCTCAAGAGGCGGTCGGCCACTTCCGCAATCAGGTCGGCGCCTTTCTGCCGGGTGAAGCGGGAAACAATCCCGATCAGCGGAAGCCCGGCGTCGCTCTCCGGCAGCTTGAAGGCCCGCAGCAGGTCGAGCTTGCAGGCCTTCTTGCCTTCCAGTTTGGAGGAAGAATAGTTGGCGGCAATCAGCTTGTCGGTGGCCGGGTCCCATTCGGAGTAGTCGACGCCGTTGAGAATACCGGAGAGCTGGCCCGCCCGTCTGCGCAGCACGCCGTCGAGACCGAACCCGAACTCCGGGGTCTGGATTTCCTGGGCATATTTGCGGCTGACGGTGTTGATGGCGCTGGCGTAGAGCAATGCCCCCTTCAGAAAATTCACCTGCCCGTAAAACTCCAGGTTCTCCATGGTGAACAGTTCCCACCCCAGGCCGGCGCGCATCAGCGCGTCCGACGGGAAAAGCCCCTGGTAGCCCAGATTGTGAATCGTGAACAGGGAGGGGATAGAGTGCAGCAGCGGATCTCCGCCGTAGGCGGTCCGCAGCAGCACCGGGACCAGGCCCGCTTGCCAGTCGTGGCAATGAATCACATCGGGGGGGAAAACGAACTTGGCGATCTCCAGAACGGCCCGCGAGAACAGGCTGAATCGCTCCGGATTGTCCGGGTAATCCTTGCCATCCTTGCCGACATACAGCGAGTCGCGGTCAAAGAAGGGCGGGTAGTCTACGAAGAGCCACCGCACCTTCGCCTTCTTGGGGGCTTCCAGGATGCAAGGAAAGTACAGGCGGGAGCCCAGTGCCACTGTCAGGCTGGGGATCCGCTTTTTGCTCTTTTCCAGCTTGGTGCTGCGATAGCGAGGCAGCACCACCGCCACTTCCAGCCCCCCCGCGGCCAAGGCTTGCGGCAGAGCGCCCACCACATCCGCCAGCCCGCCGGTCTTGGAGAACGGTACGCCTTCCGATGCAGCCATCAGGATCCGCAGCGGCCTCTGGCTCTCTGGACTCATTCCTTGCCAAGGTATCGAAGCGGCTCGGCGCTGTCAAGCAACGCGGTGTTTCGACAGGGTCGTTTCGGGACAAGATAGGCGGGGGGGGATGGCAGATGACGGCCCGGCGGATGTTGCGCTCCCATCGCAAAATCAATCCCGGGGGCGAAACGGCAACGGCCTTCTTGCTTTTTGAATGCCCGTTTCCGTTCTTTGGACAGTGCGGTAATATTGCGGGCAGAGGCCTGGGGTTTCTCAGTGGGGCTTTCCATGCCCCGTCGGATGAAAGGATGATATGAGCGCCCCCGATTGCCGCGGAAAACTTTGGCGGGTGAAT
>DATMAF010000301.1:0-3754 GCA_035560315.1 Terriglobia bacterium
CAGCGGGGGCCGGGTGCTTGGCTATCCCGCCGTGCAAGGGGTTCCCGACACCAACGCGCCCGTCGGTCCGATCACCATCGCCACCGGCCTGATCATCCCGGCGACGCCGACCGCCAACGTGCTGGTGGCCATGAATCTGGACGCCGAAGCGGCCGTCGGCGACACCTTCAGCACGGCGGTCGAAATTTATTATGCGCTGGGCTCCAGCCATCTGATCACTTTCCAGTTCACCAAAACGGCCGCCAACAGTTGGGACTATGACATCACCATCCCCGCCGCCGACGTGGGGCAGAACGGCGCCCCGGTTTCCCTCAGCAGCGGCACGATCGATTTCGACGGCGCCGGGGTGCTGCAAAATCCCGCCGCCAACGTCGCCGGCATCAGCATTACCGGCCTGGCGAACGGGGCCAACGACCTGTCCTTCGATTGGAACCTGTTCGATTCCGCCGGAGTGCCCGTGATCACGCAGGCGGCCTCGCCTTCCGCGGCCTCGCGCACCCAGCAGGATGGCCTGGCGAGCGGCACCCTGCTGAATTTCCACGTCAACGGCGATGGCGTTATCGAAGGAACCCTCTCGAACGGCCAGACCCTGGCGCTGGGACAGATCGCGCTGGTCACGTTCCCCAATTCGCAGGGCCTGCTCAGCAATGGGAACGGCAACTTCCTGGCGACCTTTGCTTCCGGGGCTCCCAACCTGGGCGTGGCGGGCACCGGCGGCCGCGGCAGCATCGCAGGCGGCGCGCTGGAACGCTCCAATGTGGACATCGCCACGGAATTCTCCAAGCTGATTCAGGCGCAGCGCGGCTATCAAGCCAATGCCCGCGCCATCACCACGGCGGACGAGCTGACCCAAGCCGCCCTCAGCTTGAAGTCGTAATCACCGGCGCCCGCCGGCCTTCGGGCTTGCCTCCGCTCCTGAGCTCCGGCGCAGGGGCGGAGGCGGGTTCTTAAGAAACACTTCATTAGAGAAATCTCATCTTCCCCTTTTCGCCGCTGGCACAAACGCTCCCCACACGCCGGCGGCGGACCCTCCTGTGGTAGCAACCTGTTGTGCGGATTGGGATTGCTCTGTCCGGGAAGCGAAGGGCGAAGCGCGCCCCGGTTTTGGAGCGCCAATTGCACTGGCCAGGAGTTCGAATCTCGACGCAAGGACCGGGGCAACTTATGGCCAACACAGAAGCAAAAAAATCCAACAAGATGCTGTTCCTGGCGGCCGGCCTGCTCGTGCTGGGCGCAGCCGGGGGTGCCGGGTGGTTTTTGTTGCGGCCCGCCGGAGCGGCAGCGGAGGCGGCGGGCAAGGAGGAATCCCACAAGATCCAAGCCACCCTCAGCCTGGAGAGCTTTGTAGTCAATCTGGCGGATTCCAACACCAACAGTTTTTTGCGCGTGGGAATTGATCTCGGCCTGACCCGCCCCATGGAGGCAGGCGGCCACGGCGAAAGCGCGCCGGACTTTACCGGGCCGGTGCGCGACACGATTGTTGAGATTCTCTCGGCGCGGGAATCCGCGGCGCTGCTCTCCGCGGAAGGCAAAACGCAACTGAAGCGCGACCTGCTGAGCGCCTTGCAGGAGCGCGTTCCGGAGCTGCACGTCGGGGAAGTGTACTTCACGGAGTTCCTGGTCCAGCGATGATGCCCATGAGTTTGTCAACGCCAGAGAGTGCCCCGGCCGCGCCGGTGGCCGCCAATCCGTGGGATCTGGTGCAGGCTCTGCCGTTCCGCGTTCGCGTGGAGATTCCGGTCAGCGGCGCCACGGTGGGGCAGATCCTGGGGCTGCGGGTCGGCTCCATCATTGACACCGGCCAGGAGGAAGGAACCGTGGTGGGCGTCTGGGTCCATGACCAGCGCATCGCCTGGGGACGTTTTGAGGTCATCGCAGACCGCCTCGCAATCCACCTCATTGAGGTCGGATGAGCGAAACGCGCCGGGCGGCGTGCAGGAAGGCTGCCGAACCGGCAGAGAAGGGCGCAAGGAACCGGATGAGGAGACAGATGCTGGCTTTTTTCCGACGCCTGCTGGGCAACGGCGTTCTCGGCAGCCGCCCGCGGCGGATGCGGGTCTGTGAGACGCTCTCGCTGGGGGAAAAACGGTACCTGGCCATCGTGCAGATCGATGAGCAGCAGCTATTGATCGGCAGCGGCGGCATCTCCGTACTCCTGCTGGGCACGCGGCCGGCCGCGGTTGCCGCGAAAGGCCCCCGGCCGTTTGTCGTGCAATCCACAGCGGAGGAGGCCTCCCATGCTTCGTGAGCGCCGCCTCGCCGGGGTGGCAATTCTGCTGGGGCTCTTGGCGCCGGCCAGCGCCCGCGGGCAGTTCGCCGGCGAGATTGGGAACGATTTGACCAAGCCCAGCGGCAGAGTTCTGATCCGTCCGGCCGGCAGCATGCCGCTGGAGTTCCTGCCGCGGACGATTCTTCCGCCCGTTCCCTCTCCGCCGCAGCCGGCCGTGCCGGATACCGCTGTTCCCGCGGCGCCGCCGGGTCCGCCGCGACCCGCGCCGGCCGCAGAAGAGCCGGCGAAGCTGCCGGGGCTGACCATCCAAGGCGGTTCGGTCTCCGTGAATATTCTGATCCTGCTGACCCTGCTGGCGTTCATTCCCGCAATCCTGCTGTCGATGACTCCCTTCGTGCGGCTGCTGGTGGTATTTCACTTCCTGCGCCAGGCTCTCGGCACGCAGAGCCTGCCCACCAACCAGACGCTCATCGGCCTGTCGCTGTTTCTGACCTACTTCATCATGCAGCCCGTCGGCCAGGCGGTCTATCAGCAGGCGATCGTGCCGCTGCAAGAAGGGTCCATGACAGCCATCGAGGCGCTGCACAGCGGCTCGGAACCAGCCCGGCGGTTCATGCTGAAGTACGCGCGGGAAAAAGACCTGGGGCTATTCCTCGAGCTGGCCCAGGCGCCGCGCCCGCAGAGCCCCGACGATGTGCCCATGCGCGTGGTGGTCCCCGCCTACATCCTGTCGGAACTGCGGGCGGGGTTTCAGATCGGCGTGGTGCTGTTTCTCCCCTTTCTGGTGATCGATCTGGTGGTGGCCTCGGTGACCACGTCGATGGGCATGCTGCAGTTGCCGCCGGTGGTCATTTCCATGCCGCTGAAGCTGCTGCTGTTCGTGCTGGTGGACGGCTGGAACCTGGTGGTGGGCTCGTTGCTGAAAAGCTTTTATTGAGGACCAACCATGAACGGAGAACTGGCGGTTGAACTGGCGCGGCACACGCTGCAAACCACGCTGTGGATCGGCGTGCCGATCCTCGGCGCGGCGACCGTGGTGGCGCTGCTGATCAGCATCCTGCAGGTCATGACGTCGATTCAGGACAGCACCGTCGCCACCGTGCCCCGCCTGCTGACGGTGGCGGCCGTGACCTTTCTGATGATGCCGTGGTTCCTGCGCCAGATGGTGTCGTTCACGGTGCAGCTGTTTCGGGATTTTCACCCCTATCTGCGCTGATTCCGGAGCGGGTTGTGACATGGGACCTGCAAGCGATCGTCATCCAGGCGCTGCTGGCCGGCACCCGGCTGGGAGCGGCCATGACCTTTGCGCCCTTCTTCGGCAGCACGGCAATCCCCCTGCGCGTCAAAGCTGGATTGACCGTCGCGCTGACCGCCTTGCTCTATCCGGGCTATGCGGACCGGTCCTTGCCCGCCGGCGCGCTGGGATGGACGGCGGCCCTGGCCGGCGAGTTGGCGGTGGGATTGGTGATTGGGCTGGCCATGAACTTCGTTTTCGAAGGAATCCAACTGGCGGGGCAGGTGCTG
>DATMAF010000302.1:0-3996 GCA_035560315.1 Terriglobia bacterium
CACGGCGGGCGCCAACCGGGCCCTGACCATGGACCTGCACACGCCGCAGATTCAGGGCTTCTTTGCCATCCCGGTGGACCACCTGCTGGCGGCGCCCGTGCTGGTGGATTATTTTCAGAATCTGGCCCTGCCCAACCTGACCGTAGTCGCGCCCGATGCCGGCGGCGTGGAGCGCGCGCGTTTCTTCGCCAAGAAGATGAACGCGGCGCTGGCGATTGTGGACAAACGGCGGGTGGACGTCAACGAAGCCGAAGTGATGCACGTCATCGGCGAGGTGGAAGGCCGCACGGCGGTGGTGGTGGATGACATGATCGACACGGCCGGCACGCTGGTGAAGACCTCAGAAGCGCTGTTGCGTCATGGCGCCACCGCGGTGTACGCCTGCTGCACCCATGCGGTGCTCTCGGGCCAGGCGGTGGACCGCATCTGCCAGTCCAGGATTCAGCAGGTCGTGGTCACCAATTCGATCCCGCTGTCCGCGGCGGCGGCCCAGTGCGGGCGGATCGTAACGTTGAGCGTCGGACCGCTGCTGGCGCGGGCCATCTTGTCGATCCACGAGGAGACCTCGGTCAGCAATCTGTTTATCTGAGCGACCCGAGGCCGCAGGAAGGATTTGCATTGACATGGAAACAGTAACCGTCGAAGCGGAACTCCGAACCGGGCGGGGCAAACACGCCCTGCATGCGCTGCGGCGCTCCGGCCAGGTGCCCGCCGTGCTGTACGGCGGGACGGGCCAGCCCGTGAACCTGCAACTGCACCCCCGGCAGCTCGCCAATGTGCTCGGCACCAAGAGCAAGCACCACACCCTGTTTCAACTGCGGGTGAAGGGCGGCGAAGAAACGCTCGCCATGGTCGCCGAGACGCAGTGGGAACCGCTGAAGGGAACCCTCCAGCATGTGGACTTTAAACGAGTGCTGATGGATCGCAAGATCCGCGTCCACGTCCCGATTACGATGGTGGGGGAATCCAAGGGCATCAAGGAGCAGGGCGGCATTTTCGAGGTGATTTTGCGCGAGGTGGAAGTGGAATGCCTGCCCAGCGACTTGCTGGAGGAATTCACCATTGATGTTACGCCCCTGATGCTGCACGACCAGGTGCGGGTGAGCGATTTGCAGGCCAAGCTGGGCGACCGCATCCGCATCCTGCGGGAACCGCAGGCGGTGATCTGCCACGTGGTGGCTCCGAAGGCGGTGGAGGAGGTCAAGCCGGAGGAAGCCGTGGCGGCCGAAGCGGCGCCGACCGAGCCGGAGGTCATCAAGAAAGGCAAGACCGTGGAGGAAGGCGAAGAGGCTGCCGAAGCGCCCGCCAAGAAGGAGAAGTAACGCCCCGGACCGGCATGTCATCGGCGTGTGGATGCGCCCCGCGTCGGGGAGGGGGGTACAGAGCCGGTGAAACTGGTGGTCGGCCTGGGGAATCCGGGAGTGGAGTACCGGCACTCGCCGCACAACTTGGGTTTTGCGGTGGTGGAGCGGCTGGCCCGGCGCTTCGGCGTCCGCCTGGACCGGAAGCGGGCTCACTCGCTTTGCGCGCGGGTCGCGGTGGACAGTGGCACGGTGTGGTTGATCCAGCCGCAGACCTATATGAACCGGAGCGGCGAGGCGGTCCGCGAATGGCTTCGCAAAGAGGGCTGCGGGCCGGAGGAGTTGCTGGTCATCGCCGACGAGCTGGACTTGCCCTGGGGAACGATTCGTATCCGTCAAAGAGGTAGCTCCGCGGGCCATCACGGGGTAGAATCGATTATTGGGGCGATCGGCTCCCGGGAATTTGCCCGGGTGCGGATCGGCGTCGCGCCGGAGCAAGAGGAGGACACCGGCGACGCGGCGGCGTACCTGCTGCGGCCCGTGCGGCGCAGCCAGCGGGAACGGCTGGAGGAGGTCGTGGAACGCGCCGCTGATGCAACCGAGATGATCCTGCGGGAGGGAATCGCCAAGGCCATGAACCGCTTCAACCAGAGGCCGCGGACCCCGCGCGATGCGGCTTGAGTTTTTTCCGAGCCGGCGGCACGAATCTGCTTCGGGAAACGGAATGGAAATGAGAATCTACGAAACGATCTTTCTTTTGAAGCCGGACCTTCCGGAGGAGGAAGCGGACCGCATCGTCGCCCAGATGGAGGGGGTGATTACCTCCGGCGGCGGAACGCTCCGCAAGACCGACCGGATGGGCCGGCGGCGGCTGGCGTACGAAGTGCGCGGCTACCGGGAAGGACAGTACGTGCTGCTGGAGGCCGCTTGCGAGGCGCCTGTGGTCCAGGAACTCGAGCGCCGGTTGAAAGTCACCGAGCCGGTGCTGAAATACCAGACGGTGCGCCTGGATGAGGAGTTGCGGCGCGCCGCCAAGCTCCAGCAGGCGCGCGCCCGGCACGCCGCCCGCAAGAAGCCGCGCGGAGGAGCCGAGCCGGCGGCGGCGCCCGCCTAGCGGCCAGCCGGAATCCGATTCGGAACAGGAGTGGAACCAATCCGATGGCAACGCAACCCAGACCCTCTGCGGGACCCCGCCGGGAAGGCGGCGGCAAGCGGCAGTACGCGCGACGGCGCAAAGTGTGCCGCTTCTGCGCCGACAAGATCGACTATATCGACTACAAGGACGTGCGGCTGCTCGGGCAGTTCATCCCGGAGCGCGGCAAGATTCTGCCGGCGCGGACCTCCGGCACCTGCGCGCCTCACCAGCGGCGGCTGATGCGCGCCATCAAGCGCGCGCGGAACATCGCCTTCCTGCCGTTCACGGCGGATCTGTAAGCTGGCCGCAGCGACCGGTTTTTTCGGAGACGGAAGATGGCCAAGACCTTGGAACTGATTTTGCGGGAAGACGTCGAACACCTGGGCCGGCGCGGCGACGTGGTGCGCGTGAAAGGGGGCTACGCCCGCAACTTTTTGCTCCCGCGCAAGCTGGCCATGGCGGTGACGGAAGGAAATCGCAAGGTGGTGGAGCAGGAAAAGGCCGCCGCCCTCAAGCGCGACGCCCGCGAGAAGGCCGACGCGCAGCAGTTGGCCGGAATGCTCGAAAAGATTACGCTCTCCTTCGCCCGCAAGGCCGGCGAAAGCGGGGTGCTGTTTGGCTCGGTCACGACCATTGATATCGCGGAAGAGCTGCACCGGAAGGGCTATGAGATCGACCGGCGCAAGATCCAGCTGGAAGAACCGCTCAAGCAGTTGGGCGAGTTCCAGGTGCCGGTGAAGCTGCACAAGGACGTCACGGTCTCGGTTCCGGTCCAGGTCGTCGCGGAAGCATCCTAGCTGGATCCCCACGGAGTCCCGATGGCGGTCAGCGATCCCACCGCACTGAAAGGCCTGCCCGGCAATATCGAGGCGGAACGCTCCGTGCTGGGGGCGATTCTGCTGGACAACTCCGCCTATAACCAAGCCGCCGAACTCCTCCAGCCAGAGGATTTTTCCCTCGACAGCCATCGCCGGATTTTCCTGCGCATCACGGAGATGGCGGATCGCTCCCGCCCGATCGATCTGGTTACGCTCTGCGAGGAGCTGATGCGCAACAACGAGCTGGAGCAGATCGGGGGGGCGGCCTATGTCTCCTCGCTCACGGACGGCCTGCCGCGGCTGGCCAACATCGAGCATTACGCCAAGATCGTCAAAGACAAGGCGCTGCTGCGGCGCTTGATCCACGTTTCCAACTCCATCGCCACGCGCGCCATGGAAGGCGCCGAGGAGGCCGAGGAGATCCTGGACTCCGCCGAGAGCCTGGTGCTCTCGCTCGGCGAGCAGCAGGTCCGCAGCGGTTTTCTGCACTTCCGGGAGATCTTTCGCTCCAGCTTTGAGAGCATTGACGCGCTGCACGACCGCGGCAAGCGCGTCACGGGGCTGGAAACCGGCTTCCGCAAGTTTGACGACATGACGCGGGGCCTGCAGCCCTCCGATCTCATCATCATCGCGGCGCGGCCCTCGGTGGGCAAGACCAGCTTCGCGCTGAATATCGCCCAACACGCCGCCATCCACCAGCGCCAGCCGGTGGGGGTCTTCAGCCTGGAGATGTCCAAAGAGG
>DATMAF010000303.1:0-5286 GCA_035560315.1 Terriglobia bacterium
GCGCAAGCGTCCCGCCGGGGCCGCGCCTCTGGGAATCGCATCCGGGCGGGATCATTTCGCGATGTCGCGATGCACCGTCTTCACGTGGTATCCCTTCTTGGCGAGATTCCGGGCCACCGTCTCGGCAATCATCACGGAGCGGTGCCGCCCGCCGGTGCAGCCAAACGCCAGCGTCAGATAGCTCTTGCCTTCCCGAATGTAATGGGGGATCAAGTACGTCAGCAACTCCGAGATGTGGTGGTTGAACTCGCGCGTCTGCGGAAAGGAGCGGATGTACTTGGCCACCGCGGGGTCCTGGCCGGTCTTGTGTTGAAATTCCGGAAGGTAGTTGGGATTCGGCAGAAAGCGGACGTCAAAGACGAGGTCGCTATCGGGAGGGAGGCCGTAGCGGTAGCCGAAGCTGACGCAGGAAATCAACAGAGGGCGGTGCGTGGCCGACTTGCGAAAATGGCTGGAGATGAAGGTGCGCAACTCGTGAACGTTGAAACGGCTGGTGTCGATCACCAAGTCTGCCAGGGCTCGGATCTTGGCCAAACGCTTGCGTTCAGCGGCAATGCCCTGGCGCAGCGGCAGATGGCCGCCCAGCGGATGGGGACGGCGCGTTTCGCTGAAACGCCGCAGCAGCACCGCGTCGCTGGCATGCAAAAACAGCAGCGACACCGGAATCTGCTGCCGCAGTTCCCGAAAAACGGCTGGAAACCGCTCCAGGGCTTCTCCCTCCCGGATGTCCACCACCAGCGCCGCGCGCGAAATCTCCGGGCTGTTGCGGATCAGTTCCGCGAACTTGGGGATTAAATCGACGGGCAGATTGTCGACGCAGTAGAATCCCAAATCCTCAAACGCCTTCAGGACGGAGGCCTTGCCGGAGCCGCTCATGCCCGTCACAATGATGAGGTCGGTTTCCAGCGGCTGGCGGCCCGGCTTTGGGGCGGAAATGACGGGCTCCCGCTTCCCGCCGGGACGGCGGCGGGGCTGGTTTGTGCTGGCTAGAGACCTTGAGGCCTTCGGCATCCTGGTGCAAAGATACGGTGACTCCGCCGGGACTGCAAGGTGGGAATGCCGCAGCCGTTGCTGCGGCAGCGCGCAACCGCGAGATTGCCTGCGTGGATTCCGGGGGAGAACCGATCAAAGCGAGCAGCCGCGGGCTGCCGAACATTCCACAGGGATTACAAGGCTGGGTGGGCAGCGAGTTCCGCCGCCAGGGTTTTGGCGCCGCCTGCCAGAGGCACCAGCTTGATCGAATCGGCCAGCGCCACATTCCGGTTCCTCGCCACCAGAATGGCGCAGAACAACATCATGTAGGAGAGCGATCCTGAATTCATGCCTGCCTCGCTTGGAGAAACTCTTTTCCGCCCCGACGTACCCCGCGATAGTGTACCATCTCCGCCCCGCCATGGCCAGCCGCAACAGATCACTCGGCGCGGATAAACTCGTAACTCTCGATCGTCGCAGCCACGCGCGCCGCGCCTTCCGTCTCCACCGCATCCACGCGCACAATCTTGCCCCGGCACCGAATGCGTACGGGGCGGCCCGCAACCAGTTCCGGCGGCAGCGTGAGCTCGAATTCCAGCTCCGAGCCGGGCTCCAGCCGTTCCGAGAAATCGAAGTAGACACCGCGGGCGCTGATGTCGCGCGTTACGGTGCGGTACGGCGTGGCGGAGCGTCGGCGGGGTTTTACATGCACTTCCAGCGAGAGATCGTAGCGGCGGTACCGGCGCCGTTCGGCAGCGATGGCCATCCTGATTCCTCTATCGTTCCGCGGGCGGGGCAGCGGCTTGCGCCGCGAGTTCGGCATCGATGGTGCGCTCAAATACCGATGCCGGCTGCGCCCCGCTCAGCAAGATTCCGTTAATGAAAAACGCCGGAGTCCCGGTCACCCCTGCTTGACGGCCGGCTTCGACATCCCGCTCCACGGCATCGGCGTAGCGGCCGCTCTCCAGGCAGGAACGGAACTGCTCCGTGTCCACGCCAACGGTCGCGGCGTGCAGCAACAGCTCTTCCTTCCCCAGTTGGTTGGGAGTCTCAAACAGGCTGTTGTGGTATTCCCAGAATTTTCCCTGCTCGCCGGCGCAGCGGGAGGCCTCGGCGGCCATCTGCGCCTGCCCGTGAAGATTGCGCAGCGGAAAATCGCGGTAACTTAACATCACCTTCTCGCCGTACTTCTCCAGCAGGCCCCGGACAACCGGGTAGGCCTTCTGGCAGAACGGGCACTGGAAATCGGAAAACTCCACGATCTGCACCGGAGCATTGGCGGGACCTCGCATCCGGTTCGGATCGGGCGCAACCGCCACCCGCGGCGCTTCCAGCCGGATGGAAATGGAGGCCCGCTCGCGGAGAGAATCCAAAAATGCTTGCCGATATTGCTGCTCGCGGCTTTGCCGCAGCAATTGCCGGATTTGTTCCTTGATCTCCTCGAGGGGCCGGTTGATGCGATCCTTTTGGCCGTTATAAAAAGCCTCCACCTCGGCGTCTGTAATTTCCGGGACCTTGGAAGTTACTTCCCGTTGCAAGAGCTCCTCGGGGGTCACTCCCCGCAGCCGGGCTTCCGCCTCCAACAGTTTTTCTTCGATGAGCTCGTCCAGGGCCTGGCGGCGGATTTCATACTCCTGATTGCGCAACTGCTGCAGCTCCGGCTGAATCCGGGCATCGAGTTCTTCCTGAGAAATGACCGCTCCGCCAACGGTTGCAACGGACCGAATGGTGTCCGGGGCGGGCAAAGCGCTTTGTCCTTGCGCCATGGTCGCCAGCAGGAACCCAGCCGCCAGCATCCCCGTTCTTCGGAAAAACTCTGCCTGTGCGGGTCGCATCCTCATCTCTTGTTCCGCCGGATTCGGAGCAAGCTCCTTCCAGTCCCCCGTAGTTTCTACAGAATCCATTCAAAACGCAATAGTTCTGAAGACTTAATTTTTGGTCGGGAATCAGGCGGTGCAACTTCGCAAACGCGGCAGCCCACTTGCCTCGCAATTGCCGCGGTCTCGGACAAGCGGGGAACTGCCTGCGCGCCCTGCAAACACAGGGACTCCGCTGGCATTCCGGAAAGCGCAGCCACCCAGCGGCCTGAGCCGTGCAGGGACAACGCGGCTGCGTTCTTTAAGTCCCGTTACTACTAGTAGTCACAACAAAAATTCGTTGGCGGCGATCGCTAATTCTTCACGCGGCGCTCATGGGTGCTGGGAATTTTCAGATCGGCGCGATATTTGGCGACGGTGCGGCGGTTGACGGAGATTCCCTGCTGGCAGAGCATTTGGGCGATTTGCTCGTCGGTGAGCGGATTGCTCTTGTCCTCCTGTTCGATCATGCGCTTGACCTTGCGCTTCAGAATCAACAACGGCATGGCGCTGCCGGAGGGGCCGTTGACCGCCTCGGAGAAGAAGTACCGCAGCTCGAAAACTCCCTGCGGAGTGTGCGCATATTTGGAGGCCACGGCGCGGCTGACCGTGGAAGGATGCACCCCCACTTCCTCCGCGACATCCTTAATCATCATCGGCTTCAGGTAATCCACGCCGTAGTCGAGGAAATCGCGCTGCCGCCGGATGATGGCCTGACAGACGCGCACAATGGTCTGCTTTCTCTGCTCAATGTTCTTCAGCAGCCGCAGCGCCGAAGCATAGCGCTCTTTCACATAGTTGCGCACCTCCCGGCTGGAGCTGCCCGGCTCCAGCAGGTGGCGATAGGCCGGGTTCAGACGGACTTGCGGCAAATCGTCCTCATTGACCACGACGGTATAGTCGTCGCCCGACTTCACGATGTAGACGTCCGGCTCAATCAGCCGCGGCTGGGTCTGGACATACCGCTGGCAGGGGAACGGGTCCAGTTTGCGAATGACGGCGATCGCGGCGGCAATCTCCTCGGGGGATTTCTTCAGGGCCCGGCTGAGTTCCTTCTGTTGCTTGCCTTCCAGCAGCGGCAGATAATCGCTGACGATCTGCCAGGCCAGGCTTCCTTCCCCGCCCAGAGCGCGCAGTTGTAACAGCAGGCACTCGCGCAGGTCGCGCGCCGCTACGCCGGCAGGATCGCATTCCTGCACCAGCCGCAGCGCGGCCTGCAAATCTTCCAGCTTGTCGCCGCTGCTGGCCGCGATCTCCTCCAGCGTCCCGGCCAGATAGCCGTTTTCGTTCAGATTGCCCAGGATCGAAGTGATGGCCGATTGCATCGCCGGCGTATGGTGGCTCAGCGTGAGCTGCCATTGGAGATGGTCAATGAGCGAGGTGGGGTTGGAAAGAAAGTTCTCAAACGACGGCAACTCCACCGTCTCGGCCTGCGGCGTGCGGTAGCCGGGGTCGAGGTATTCGTCGAAAAAGGATCCGAAATCGATGTCATCGAAGGGGTCGGCGGCTCCCCCGGCCTCCTGCACTTCCTGGTCAGCGGGAGCGGCGCTGCGCTCCTCGTTGGCCGCCAGTTCTTCGGTGGAGGCCGGGCCATCCTCGAGCATCTCCTCGAGCACCGGGTTCTCCATGATCTCCTGGTTGATCATCTCCTTCAGTTCCAGCTTGTTCAGCACCAGGACGCTGACCATCTGGACCAGACCCGGCGTCAGGATCTGCTTCTGGGCCACCTTCAGATTCAGCCGCAATGAATTGGTGGCGCTCATAGTCCCAGCGGCTCCAACACAAAGCGTTCGCCGAGGTAGACGCGGCGCACCTCCGGGTCCGCGCCGAGGCTGGCGGGCGGGCCGCTGCGGAAGATCCGGCCTTCATGGATGATGTAGGCGCGATCGGTAACGCGCAGCGTTTCCCGAACGTTGTGATCGGTGATCAGCACGCCGATCCCATCCTCCCGAAACCGGGCGATGAGGCGCTGGATATCCAGCACGGCGATCGGATCGATGCCGGAGAAGGGTTCGTCCAGCAGGATATATTGCGGAGAAATCACCAGCGAGCGGGCAATCTCCAGCCGCCGCCGCTCGCCGCCGGAGAGCATGTAGCCGCGGCTATAGCGCAGCGCGGCCAGTCCAAACTGCTCCAGCAATTCTTCCAGGCGCTCGTGGCGCTGCGGCCGGCTGAGCGGCAAGGTTTCCAGGATTGCCAGGAGATTTTCTTCGACGGTCAGCTTTCGAAAAACCGACGATTCCTGCGGCAGGTAGCTGATTCCCCGGCGGGCTCTTTGATACATCGGCCAGCGGGTTACATCCTCCCCATCGAGCAGCACCTGTCCCGCGTCCGGCGCCGCCAGCCCGATGATGATGTGGAACGTGGTGCTCTTGCCCGCCCCGTTCGGCCCCAGCAATCCCACTACCTCGCCGCGACGGACTTCCAGGGACAGATTGTCTACGACCTTGCGGCCTTT
>DATMAF010000304.1:0-2717 GCA_035560315.1 Terriglobia bacterium
TCGGCATGAGCGCGCAGCAGGTCCATCATCCAGCGATCGTGCCGGCTGCGGGAAATCCACTCGCCGCCGGGGCGGTTGCCTCCGAAGCTGACAATGCCGTCGATGCTCTGCACAAAATTGGCAAAAACCCAGGGACGGTGCTCTGGCGGCGCAGGAAATCCCAGGTTGCCCAGGAAACGCACCAGGCCCTCCGGCAACGCCGGGTTCGGCTCGCTTTCCTCAAACAACACTGTGAAGGGCTCCAGGCCGGCCGGGGGCAGAAAGTTCATGAGGGTCCAGGTCCGTCGCAGCGCCAGTATAGAAACGAATTTGCCGCCCGGCAAGCTTGTGCGGCGGAATGGTTGCGGATTATCCTAGGGCAGCGGTCGCGGGCGCCGGCGAGGGCCGATCCGCGGCAGGAGGTGCGCGCCATGGCGGAGCAGCCACGGAGAATGACCGAAGCGGAAATCCAGGAGGGCCTGGGGAGGCTTCCCGGCTGGTCGGTGCAAAACGGGAAGCTGCACCGGCAGTATCAGTTCAAAAACTTTGTGGAAGCCTTCGGATTCATGGCCAGCGCCGCGCTGGTGGCCGAGTCCATGAACCATCATCCGGAGTGGTGCAACGTCTATCACAAGGTCACAGTCGATCTGATCACGCACTCGGTGGGCGCCATCAGCAACTTCGATTTCGAGCTGGCCCGCATGATGGAGACCCTGGCGCAACGGCCGGCAAATCACCCGTCGCAATCCTGAGCTCCCGCAGGGGAGAGAGCCGTCCCAATCAGAATCACGCGCCGCAACGAATGCGGGATCGGGAGCGGCAGGGACCACTGCATTCCCGCAAGCTGGGGAACAACAGCGGCGTCCCGCTCGCCAAGAAACAGCGCCATCTGTCCCTTGGCGCGGAGCAGTTGGCTCATCTGTTGCAGCAGCGCCGGGGCGGGAGCCACGGCGCGCATCGTTACGAGCGCGGCGCGGCCGGCGAGTCCTGCCGGCGCATCGCTTCCGAGCCGTTCCGCGCGCACGGCCACTCGCTCCAAGCCACAATGGCGGATCACTTCTTTGAGGAACGCTGCTTTCTTGTGGCTCGGCTCCAACAGCACGACCTCCACTTCCGGCCAGGCGATCTTCAGCGGCAAACCAGGAAACCCGGCCCCGGAACCGATGTCCACCACCGGTCCGTCCGGCGGAGGGAGGATTTTTGCCAGGAACAGAGACTCTTCAAAGTGCCGCGTGGCAATCTCCGCTGGATTACGGATCGACGTGAGGTTGATCCGCTCGTTCCACCGCAGCAGCAGGGCAAAGTGCGTCGCGAGCTGCTCGAATTGGCGGCTGGTCAGCGACAAGTCCAGTTCGGATACCGCCGTGCGGAGCAGGCCGTCCAGGGAAGAGGTCCCCTCACGGTCCTTGAAACCGCCCGTTGGCTGCGGCGCCTTGCTTGGATTTCTTTTTGTCACACGGCACGCAATTCCGACGTGCAATGCCCGCAGCGGGTGGCCTTGATCGGGATGCTGTTGAGGCAATAGGGGCAGTCCTTGGTCGCGGGAGCGGCCGGTGCCGGTGCGGGCGCCTTCCTGCGGTTGACCTGCTTCACCAACAGAAAAACCGCGAACGAGACGATCAGAAAGTTGATTACTGTATTGAGGAACGTCCCGTAGGCGATGACCGGGGCGCCGGCCTGCTTGGCCGCCGCCAGCGTGGGATAGGCGGCGCCGCTGAGCGAGAGGAACAGGTCCTTGAAATCGATCTGGCCCAGCGCCAGCCCGATGGGCGGCATAAGGATGTCATTCACCAGCGACGTGACGAGGGGCCCGAACGCCGCGCCCATGATCACCGCCACCGCCAGATCAATCACGTTCCCCCGCGCAATAAACTCCTGGAACTCTTTCAGCATGAGTCGTTACTCCTTTCTGCTCCACCATTGCATGGAAAGAAGGATACAGGAATCTGCGGTCATCCGGAGGAGAGTAACGCCGTGGTTTCTTGGCGGCAAACCGCGGCTTGCCGAAAGCAATTGCTTCGCTCCGCCGCGCGCCCGCGCTGGCCAGGAAGTATTCCTTATTGCGCGGCGCGCTGGCGCAGCTCCACGTAGACGTTGACAATGGCGAGGGCGGCGGGCGTTACGCCCGGAATGCGCGCGGCCTGGCCCAGGGTGCGGGGACGCACGCGCGAAAATTTCTCCACCATCTCGCGCGACAGGCCGGGCACGTCGTGATACTCAAACCAGGGAGGGATGAGGCGGCTCTCGGCCTTCTTCAGCCGCTCCATCTCCTGTTGCTGCTGGGCCAGATAGCCGCCGTACTTGATGTCGGTCTCGGCGATCTTCTTCTCTTCGCGGGAAATCCCTGCCGGCAACTCCGGCAGGAACGGCTCGCAGTCCTGCATCGTGAAGCCGGGCCGCTTGAGCAACTGCTCGAGCGTGGGCCGCTCGCCGTTGCCGATGCCCAGCTTGGTGTATACCGCTTCGCCGAGCGCGGTGGCCGGGTCAGGACGGCACTGGGCCAGAAACTCCTTGAGGGCCCGCACGCGCTCGTATTTGGCCTCGAACTCGCGGTAGTGTTCTTCGCGGATGGTGCCGACGCGGTAGCCGATGGGCGTGAGCCGCCAGTCGGCGTTGTCGATGCGCAGGTGCAGGCGGAACTCGGCGCGCGAGGTGAACATGCGGTACGGCTCGTCGGTGCCCTTGGTGACCAGGTCGTCGATCAGGATGCCGATGTAGGCTTGCGAGCGGTCGAGCAC
>DATMAF010000305.1:0-7583 GCA_035560315.1 Terriglobia bacterium
GACGCAGCCCGCGCCAATGCGCGTGCGCGCCCCAATCCGGGAACCCGCACCGACCACGACGTACGGCCCGATCGAGACCTCCTTGCCAATCACCGCACCGGCACCGATGAGCGCGGTGGCATGGATCCCTGCGGTCGAAGCGCGCGCTGGATGGAATAACTCGACGGCCTGCGCCATGGCGTAACGCGGATTGCGCACGCGGATAGCGGTCTTGCCGGGCAGATTCAGTCCGGGCGGAGCAAGCAGACATCCGGCGCGAGAGGCCAGCGCCTCTTCGCGGTTGCGCTCGGACTCCACGAAAGACAGCTCCGTTTCACCCGCGGTTTCGAGTGGCGCCACGCCGCTGAGCCGGGCCTGAAGATTCCCCTCCGCCTGCCCGCCCAGCCGTTCCGCCAGTTCGGCTACGCTTCTTTCCGTCGCCATGACCAGTTCTTCACCGCATTCTGCTTCGCAATGTCTTCGTAGTATCCTAATGCCTTTGACCAGCAGTATAACCTGAGAGCCGATGGTTATCATGGCAACTGAGATTGCGCCGAGCGCCATTGTCAGCCCCAAGGCCCGCCTTGGAGAGGGCGTCTACATCGGGCCGTTCTCGATCATCGAGGACGAGGTTGAGATCGGGGCCGGGACGCGGCTCGATTCGCACGTGGTCATCAAGAACTACACCACGCTGGGGCGCGACAACCATCTGCACATGGGCGTGGTGCTTGGCAGCGACCCCGAGGACAAGCACTTTACCGGCAAGGACCGGTCGTATCTGAAGGTCGGCGACCGCAACATCTTCCGCGAGCACTCCACCGCCAGCCGGGGCACGCCGCCGGAATCGACGACCACCATCGGCGACGACAACTACATCATGATCGGCACGCACATCGCGCATAACTGCCGGATCGGAAATGGCACGGTGATCTGTAACAACTGCTCGCTGGCAGGCTATGTCGAGGTCGGCGACGGGGCGTTTCTCTCGGGCGGCGTGGTGGTGCACCAGTTCTCGAAGATCGGGCGGCTGGCGATGATCGGCGGCAATACCCGTGTGAACCTCGATGTGCCGCCGTTCCTGCTGACCTCCGAGTTCCATGTGGCAGCGCATGGGCTGAACCTGGTGGGTTTGCGCCGCGCCGGCTTGGGCGCCGAAGCCATCCGCAAGCTGAAAGCGGCCTACCGCCTGCTCTACCGCTCAAAGCTGCCGCTGCAGGAGGCGTTGGAGCGCATCGAAAGGGAAGTTGCCACCGAGGAAGCCCGCCAATTAGTGGCCTTCATCCGCGCCTCCCGGCGCGGCATCTGCCGCGACGCCCGCCGCACTCCAGCGCAGTGGTCCGGCAACGAACAGAGGTTGTGAATTCGGGGAAGGAAGGAACATTTACGCTGGAGCGACGGGGTGTAAATTGCTTTTGCCCTGAATCAGGTTATGTCCTACGGTGTAGCAATATACGCTGGTCGGCACGAAGTGGATCGCAAGCCCTTCGAGCGACTTTACGGCAGCTTGGGTCCTGGAGGTTACCAAGACGCTGTGCAGGCCGTTCTTGCGACAGAAGCTAATCACGCTCTTCAATTCCTCGGGATGCTCACAGTAGCGGTCCGACCATTTTACTTCCACAGCCCAAGCGGGTTTTTGGTTCGGATGAAGCTGGACCATGTCCACTTCCCCACCCTGCCACCGGGCGTAGTACAAGACGGAGTCCCCATGAAACCACTGCGACCATATGGCAGTCTCAGCCAACGGGCCGACGGCTGCATCGTCGGCTGATAGTGGGGAGAAGAGAGCAGCGCGCATGGAGGGATTCGTAAGGTGGACCTTGAAGAAGTTGGCCCGTTTGAATCGACGGGCGTTGCGGTCCAGGCGGTGCACGACCCGGACAAGAAAGGCGGCTTCCAGGTATTCGATGTACCTCTTGATTGTGTTCTTGGCGACCCCGGAGTTCTGGGAAAGTTCTTCCAGGGAAACCTCGTTGGCGGTGTTGAAGGCCAGCGAGGTGAAGAGATAGTTCAGTTCTTGGATATCCAGGATGCCGTACAGACTCGGCAAATCCCTCAGGAGCACCTTGTCGATGATGTCATTCCGGATGAAGCGGGCCGGATCGGCCTGAATTTCCGGCGACAACGCTACCTCTGGATAGCCGCCGAAATTCAGATAATGAAGGAATCGCTGATTCAGCGTTTCGATTTCCCTCGCCTCAAAAAACACTCGCGGTGGCGGGGCGGCCACCGGGTTCTCCAGCAAGTCCGTCTCGTTCAGCAGCTCCAGGTACTCGTAGAAGGTTAACGGAGGCAGGAGGAAGTCTGTGAAACGGCCAGCGCCTGACTCGGTGCTCTTCAGGCGCAGCGCCGCAGCGGCAGACCCGGAAGCAATCGACCGGATGCCGGCATGGGAATCGACGAACGATTTTAAGTGGACCTCCCAATTCCGCAGATACTGAATCTCGTCAAAGAAAATATAGCGAGTTGTCGAAGCAGCGCTGTCGGAGGCGGTCGCGAGAAGGTAATACTCCAGCAGTTTTTCCAAGCCGAGGCCATTGTAAATCGGATGATCCACGGAAAAGTAACACACTGCGTGCGGAGGCACCCCTGTATCGAGGAGTTTCTGGATTGTGTGCAGTATCATCACCGTTTTTCCAACGCGTCTCGGTCCGAGCAACACCAGGGCGCGGTGTACGGGTTCCAACGTTACCAGGGAGAAAAAAAGATCCAGGTAGGCGCGAGGCTTCATGGCCTGATGAATTCGACCGATGGTGTGGTTTCCTTCCCACCATGGATTCTCGACGCGTATCCGTCGGATGATATCTTCCTTGGCTATCTGTTCCATGCGACCAGCATAAGCCGATTATAAAATAAAATCAACGCTCTGATCTTATATAAAATTTTATTTTAAGTTATTTAAAATAAATATTTTATATGAATTATATTCTTTGTATTTTACCCGTATAGGGGAGGCTGGCCCGGGGGACGGGTCTTCCAGCGGCGGTGAATCCACAGCCACTGGTCGGGATAGGCCCGCACCACGCGCTCGATGACGTCGGCCATCTGCTGCGTAGCGGCCCGCACGTCATTGTCGGGATCGCCCGTCCTGGCTAGTTCGAGGGCGGGTTCGTAGACGATGCGGAAACGCTGCGCCGCTGTGCAGCGCGATGCGGGCGATGCCGGCGGTAGCGCAAGCCGGAATGCCGAAGAAGTGGACGAACACCCCATCCTCGGCCAGCGTGTTCTGATCCGCCAGGATGCCCACCGTTTCGTTGCGCCCCAGCGCTGCCAGAATACTGCGCGCCGCATCGCGCTTCTCGATGAGCTGATTGCCGCCCATTGTCCGGTAGCGGTTCACCAACGCGTTCAGCCGTGGATTGTCCAGGGCCCGGTAAACGACGTTGAGGCGGTAGCCCTTCAGTCCGTGCGCGAAAGCTCCCAGTTCCCAGGCCCCGATATGGGCGGTCAGAAAGATCACACCGCGGCCTTGGGCCAAGGCCGCTTCATAGTTCGCCAGCCCGTCAAAAAGGACGCGCTGGGCGAGGTCCTCCGGCCGCAACGTGGGAAAGCGGGCAAATTCGGCGAGCTGCCGGGCGAGGCTGCGGTAAATGCCGCGAACGATTTCGCTGCGCTTGCTGGCCGGAAGGTCCGGAAGCGCCATCTCCAAATTGCGCCGGGCGACAGCCCGCAGCCGGGGGGTAAGCCAGCACATCACCCCCATCAGCAGGCCGGCGCAGAACTGCGCCGCAAACCGGGGCAGCACTCCCAGCGCTTTGAGGAGCAGCCGGCAGGCGATGCTTTCGATGACAAAGCGGGCTTGCAAGGAACCGACGGCCTTAGAGCGGTTTGCGGCTCTGGCCCGCGGAATACTTGTTCAGCAGCGCGATCAGGCTGCCGGCCGCCGCCGGCGGAGCAACGCTGCCGCTGAGCAGGAGGTCTTTGGGGGAAACCTTCCGGCCGTACATCTCTTCGTTGTCATCGCCGGAGGGTCGCAAAACGGCGCCGTTCAGGGCTAAGCCGGCAAACAGACCCTTGCTGCGGGAATAGCCCAGCACCTTGGCGGTCATCTGGGCGTCCGTAGCGGCGGTGGCGTTGCGCCCCACGGGGCCGGCCGCCACGGAGGCATCCGCCCCCAAGGTGAATTTATCTTGCAGCAGTTTCTCGATGCCGTCCGTGCTCATAAACAACAGCACATAATCGGTCGCCGAAAAGCCCAATTGCAGGCCAAAACTGCCTCCGGACATCGAGAATCCAGAGGGTGGCCCCCAGGAGCCTTTGCCCTGGTTGCGGCGGCAAAGGACGTAGCCGGCGCCGTGCTGCCCGCCGAAGCCAATAGCAAATTTCTTGACGCTGGGGATGATGCCCACGCAGGCAGCGCGAGCCAGTAAATCCTGCGGGATGCCCTTGTCGGGAGTATCCATAATCTCTTGGAAAACCTGGTGGGCATCCTTGAGCCGCTCGTCGTGCTTTTCCGAGGCCCATACCGCCGCGGCAGCCACCAACATCCCCAACGACAATGCAACCGCTCCGCTCTTTCTCATAGCTCACCTCCGCCTTCTGGAATCCCGTTCCCCCGTTGGGACCGATTATAGGGGAACGGATCGGGAGAAGCCAGACGAATCGGGGGCATTTGCAGCCGGACTGCTGGGTCTGGCCATTTGGAAGCGGTTCGGAAAGTGTGCTAGGATGAAGACGCGATGCCGAAAACGGGCCGTGACAAGACCAGGGGCTCCCGACGGAAGAAAAAAACGAAGATATGGCAGTTGGGTTTGGCGATGATTGTGATCGCTGCGATCGCTTCGTCCTGGATCTACATGACCGGAAACGCCCCGAGCGAGGCGACTCCCGCTGCGGGCACGGACTCTCCCGCGCGGTCGGTGGTGGTGCCTGGCCTGGAGGATCGGATGGTGTTGCCCGCCGGACCCCGCAGTCCAAGACCAGCGACCCTGAACCCGGCAGCTTTTGACGATCCCGAGGTGAAGGCCGCCTATCAGGCGGCGAAAGATTCCCCCGAGGCCCTTGAAAACGTTGCTTGCTATTGCGGTTGCTTTGGCAATTCGGGGCACCGCAACAACCTGGATTGTTTCACTGACAGCCATGGGGTTACCTGAGCGCTGTGCCGCACGATTGCGCTGGAAGCGCAACGCCAGTACAAGATGGGCACCCCGATCGCGCAGATCAAGCGAATCGTGGACGAGCGCTGGGCGCCACGCATCCGCTAACTGCCAGCCGCCGCTTGAAGCCGGATCCTGTCCTGCGGCACATCCCTGTAACCTATTTATTTTTAGTTGGCTACAAAGAGAATGCGTATCGCCCCGGGGTCTCCGAGAATAGTTTTCATTGCGTTGCCGATAAAGGCAAGTATCACCTTTAAGACGTCGGGGAGCATCGAGGTGCCTGGACGAGCATGTTTTGATTTAAGATCGGAGAGATGAGTAGGCGGCTTTCTGAGGAAATTGCCCCGCTGGTTGCTTGGTTCACCACCATATTTTCGCCTGCGGAAGACTAGCGAACAGGCAAGGAACCCTGGGACGAGTCTGGGAGGAATCGGCCATTATCCGTGGGAGCGCTCCAACGAACCTCGAGGATTAATTTCGCAAGCGGGACGATTCCCCGCTAAAATAGCACATTAGCCCCCTCCGAGCCCGAAAAGCGGACAGCAGTGGGGGCGTGGCTGTGAGCAACGCTCGGTTAAGGGGTATATGCCGGAGAGGAAAGAGCGGCCGCTGATTCAGGCCGGAGGCCTGAGCGCCGAAGAAATCAAGAACGCGATCGTCAAATCCTCGGCGGAGAACCGGTCGCTGATCGAATCCGTCTTAGCCGACGAGCGCGTCAGCGAAGAAGGGCTGGCCGATTCCCTGGCCGCCTACACGCGCTTCCCGCGGGTGAACCTGGCCACGGCCAACGTGGACCCGGAAGCCGTCAAGCTGCTGCCGCTAGATATGGCCCGCCGGTATTCCTGCATCCCCATCCGCATTGAGGGGCGTTTCGTGCTGGTGGCCATGGCCAACCCCACCGACTACCGGGCCATGCAGGAAATCGAGTTCACCGTTGGCCGGACGCTGAAGGTGCTGGTCTGCACGCGGACGGAAATCGCCGATGCCATCGAGAAGTATTACGAGCCGGAAGACGCGCTGCGCGCCTTTACAGAAAACCTGGAGGACGCCAAAGACTTCCAGATCGTGGCGGGAGACGGCAAGGAAGCCGACGTCGATCTCAGCGAGGTGCGCGGGCAAGCGGAACTGCCGCCGGTCATCAAAGTGGTCAACCTGATGATCCAGGATGCCATCACCCAGCGCGCGACCGACATCCACGTGGAGCCGACGTTGAACGACGTCCAGGTGCGGATCCGGGTGGACGGCGTGCTGCGGCCCCTGATGCAACTGCCGAAATGGCTGGCCAACCCGATCAGTTCGCGCTTAAAAGTATTAGCCCGGCTGGATATCGCCGAGCGCCGCCTGCCGCAGGACGGCCGCATGAAGGTGCAGCGCGAGAACAAAACCTACGATTTGCGCGTCTCCACGCTCCCCACCCTGTTTGGCGAAAAGGCGGTGCTCCGCATCCTTTCCTCCGGCACCGAATTGCCGTCGCTGGAGCAGGTGAACCTGGATCCCGCCGATCTGAAAGTTCTGATCCGCGCACTGACGCAGCCGCAAGGCCTGATTCTGGTGACCGGCCCGACGGGAAGCGGCAAGAGCACCACGCTCTATGCCTGTCTGGGATATCGCAAGAGCCCGGAAGTCAACATCGTTACCGTGGAAGACCCGGTGGAATATCAGATGCAGGGCCTCAACCAGGTCCAGGTGAATGTCAAAACCGGGCTGACCTTCGCGCACTGCCTGCGCTCGATCCTGCGGCAAGACCCCGACATCATCCTGGTGGGTGAGATGCGCGACCTGGAAACCACCGAAATCGCGTTCCACGCCGCCATGACCGGCCACCTGGTGCTCTCCACCCTGCACACCAACAGCGCCATCGCCACCATCAACCGCCTGCTGGATCTGGGCGTGGACCCGGTGCTGATCAGCTCTTCCATCACGCTCATTACGGCGCAACGCCTGTTGCGCAAGCTGTGCAACGAATGCAAGAAACCCTACGACCCTCCGGCCGCCATGCTGGAACGGCTGGGTGTGGACCCCAACGACGGCACCACCTACTACAAGGCGGAGGGCTGCCATCGCTGCGGCGGCACCGGTTATTCAGGCCGCATGGCCGTTCATGAACTGCTCCCCATGAACAATATTGTTCGGGAGTTGATCGTCCGCAAGGCGTCGGAGTACGAGATTCAGGCCGCCATGCGCGCCCAGGGGATGCGCTTTCTGCTGGAGCGGGGCATGGAGAAAGTCCGGGAAGGCGCGACGGCGCTCAGCGAGCTTTTCCGCGTGCTCCAACTCGACGATCTGGAGGCGATGTCCCGCAGCCAGCACTGCCCGAATTGCCGGGCGGTCATTGAATCGGACTTTACGGTCTGCCCCAATTGCCTCACTTCGCTCAAAACGCTTTGCCGGCGGTGCAACCAGCAGTTGAAGCTGGGCTGGAAGGTCTGTCCTTACTGCCGGACGCCCGTCGAAGAAGAAGCGGCCGTTCCCATGCTGCCGGCCGGAACCTCCGCGGCGATCCCGGAG
>DATMAF010000306.1:0-4248 GCA_035560315.1 Terriglobia bacterium
CATTGGGGGCCATGCCGGAGAGCAGATCGGGGGCGATGGCAATGTAGCCGGCTTCGGCCAGTTGGTCCGCGAGGCTTTCCACCCAATCAATCATGCCCGCGATGGTGTGAATGACCAGCACGACGGGCGCTTTGCCAGAGCGT
Source organism: Terriglobia bacterium (assembly GCA_035560315.1). Taxonomy (GTDB): domain Bacteria; phylum Acidobacteriota; class Terriglobia; order 2-12-FULL-54-10; family 2-12-FULL-54-10; genus DATMAF01. The sequence continues at coordinate 144 of DATMAF010000306.1, forward strand.
TCCGGGTAGGCCACGAACGCCTCCACGGAGCGGTTGCCATAAGGGATGGTCACCCACTCCCGGTGGCGCGGCGACTGTTCGACGCGGACGCGCGCCCACTCCTGCGCCGTGGCCAGTTGCGCGAATGCAAGAAGGACGACTATGGAGATCCAATGCATGGTTCCTCCGAATGTAGTGAAATGGCCGTTCTGGATTCCACTCCGGCTGCCGCCGTCGGGCAATCCTCCGCCAGACGAACCGTATGTTACTACGGATTCGGACGACGCCCAGCAACAGCGGCGGCGCCGTGCATCGGCGGGGCTTGCCCGCTGTAGGGGACTTGTGTATAGTGTCGGCAGCGAGGCGGGCTCGCAGAAAACCGGGTGCAGCGTTTGGTTCCAGGATTTGCCGGGCGTGCGGTCCCGCAGGAGCGGGGAGTGGAAGTATTCCATGATGTGCGGAACCACGGGAGGGATGAGTCCAATGAAATCCGTTTTGGGTCTGGCCATTGTGCTCCTGCTGGCGGGCGTGAGAGCGCAGGGGCAAGAGGAAGCGGCCTACGCAGAGTGGATGAAATCCACCAGCGCTACCGCCAACAGCCTGGCAAAGAATCTGGAGGCCAAAGCCGGAGACGCCGTGGCGGCGGATGCCAGGAAATTGGAGCAGATTTTCGGGCAGGTGCGAGCCTTTTGGGAAAAGCGCAACGCCAGCGACGCCGTGGAGTTTGCCTCGAACGCGCAGGCCGGATTTAAGTCGGTCGCGGACCTGGCCGCCGCCGGGAAGCTGGAGGAAGCCTCCGAGGCGCTGACGAAAGCTCGCGCCAACTGCGGCGGGTGCCACAACGCGCATCGGGAGCGGGGTCCGGACGGGGCCTGGAAGATTAAGTAAAATTACCGGCGAAGCAGGACCGATTGAACAGAGCGAAACAGGAGGTGTCGTTCCTTGCAAGTCAGAGCGTTCCTGCCTGCGGCGATAGCAGCAGGCGGATTTTTCATCGTCAGCGCATTACTGCTCGTGCCTATCGGACAGACCGCGGCCGCCTCCGGCGACGCAGCCAAAGGCAAGGCGGTCTTTGAAGCCAACTGCCAGTTTTGCCACACGGCCGAATCCAATGAAGCGGTCGTCGGACCGGGATTGAAAGATCTGTACAAATGGCCGCCGCACAAGCTTTCCGACGGCACGGAGCACGCCACCCATACCGATGAAATCATCCGCAAGCAGATCGTGGAAGGCGGCGGCGCGATGCAGCCGGCGGGGGGCAGCCTGACCGAAGAGGAGATCGCCGACCTGCTCGCCTACTTAAAGACAATCTAGGCGCCCACGCGATTACCTAGACCGAAGAGGAGGCAAGCGCGGTCCGGAAGCTGGCCAAACGCCACAAGGCGGCCTCCAGGTGGCGGTGCGAAACGGGAGAATTCGCCGGATGCGAACAAGCCGTGTGTTGGCTGCGGTTGTGTTGTCGCTGGGAGTCGCGGCGGGAGCCCAGGAAGAGACCAAGCTGCCGGAATGGATGGAGGCTGCCTCGCAGAATGTGGGGCGGTTAGCGCTCAGCCTGCAGGACAAAAACAAAGCTGAGGCTGCGGCGGCCGCCAGGGATTTGCAGGAAATCTTCCGCGCGGTGGGGCACTTCTTCGAGGAAAACAACTCCGCCGGCGCGGCCAAATACGCCGCCCAGGCGCGGGCTGGATTCCGCAAAGTGGAGGAGTTGATTGCCGCCGAACAGTTGGAGGAAGCCTACAAGATCATGCAGGCGACGCGCGGCAATTGCGAATTCTGCCACCGGGAGCACCGCGAACGGGCCCCGGATGGCACCTACCGGATTAAGTATTAGCAATCTGTTGCAATCGAGGTGATCTCATGAGGCATCGGAAGAACACGTTCGTTACCATGAGCGCGCAGAGCAAACGGTTGGGCGGGCGTTGCGCTCTGCTGTTGGCCGCTGGCCTGCTGGCAGGACTCCCTGCCTCCGCCCAGGAAGTTACCATCCCGCCCCGCGCCGACAACACCAATTTTAAGTACGAGCCCTTCCGCATGATCGGGAACATCTACTGGGTGGGGCACTCGCAGGTGGGAGCCTTTCTGATCAAGACCTCCCAGGGTCTGATCCTGATGGACTCCACCTCGGCGGAGGAGTCCGACTGGACGCGCGAGAACATCGAGAAGCTGGGCTACAAGATGCGCGACATTAAGATCATGCTGAACTCCCATCCCCATGCCGAGCACATGGGCGGTTTTGCGAAGTTCAAGGAGCTTTCCGGGGCGCGGTTGATCGCCTCCCGACTCACGGCGGAGGAGATGGCCGTCGGCGGGCGGACCGATTTCCGGGAAGACGGCAGCGAGCAGTACACCCCGGTCCGGGCAGATCAGATCATCGAGGACGGCGGCAAGGTGACGCTCGGGGAAGTGACCCTGACCGCCCATCTCACGCCGGGCCACACCAAGGGCTGCACCACCTGGACCACCACGGTGGAAGAAGACGGCAAAACCTACAACGTGGTATTCTTCTGCGGCATGGCCACCGCCGGCATTGACCGGGCGCCGCTGCTGAACAATCCCAAGTACCCCAACATCGTGGAAGATTACCAGCGCTCCTTTAAGCTGCTGCGGACTCTTCCCTGCGACGTGCCCCTGTATCCCCGCGCCACCACCATTCATATGCAGGAAAAGCACGAGCGGCTGAAGCGCGGTGAAAAGCCCAATCCGTTTGTCGATCCCGCCTTGTGCAAGGGATACATCGACGAATACCAGGGGTTGTTTGAGGATCAACTGCGGCAGCAACTGGCGGCCGCGGCCAAGGAGAAGGCCAGCCAGTAGAGCGCTCAGCCCGAATAGTGAATCATGGTCATCAGTCCGGAGTCCATGTGGAATTGCTGATGGCAGTGCAGCAGGGTGGGGCCGGGATTGTCGGCGATGAAATCCACCTCCACCTGCTTCCAGGCCGGGACGATCACGACGTCCTTGAAGATGCCGGAGAGGGGCCGCTGGTTGAAGCGAACCATCTCGAAGTTGTGGCGGTGCAGATGCATGGGATGGGCTTCGGCGCTCTGGTTGTCGAAGATCAGCCGGTAGCGGCGGCCTAGCTCGACGTGCAGGGGCGTTGTCTGGGGATGGGACTGTCCATTGATGGTCCAGCGCGTGCTGCCCTCGGGCTGGCGAATCACCAAAGGGAGGCGCTCGTCGGGGGCGGCCGCGGTTCCCGGTTCCGCAAAAGCGGCGTAGTCCCAGTCCCCAGCCGCCGGAGGCAGCCAGCGCGGCGGGCCGTGCGCCTCGCGGTATTCCACGACGACTCCCATCCCTGCGCTCCGCTGGGCGTCGTTCAACTCTCCCAGGATCCAGACGCCTGGGTTATTCATTTCGACGATGGCGTCCACCCGTTCTCCGGGGCTCAGCTCTATCCGGGGCACTAAAGCGGGCCGGGGCAGTGGATTGCCATCCAGCGCCACCACCCGGAAGCGGTGCCCCGCCAGCGCCAGACGGTGATGCAGCGTTGCGCTAGCATTCACCACCCGGAACAGCACCCGCTGGGACGGACGCACCCGAATCGGTTCGCCGGCGCCGAGCAGATGACCGTTGATCGAAAACAGCTTGTATTCGATGTCGTGCGGTCCTTCGCGAGTGAAGGCCGCGTCCCACTCATGGAGCAGGAGAGGAACCTCCAGGTCATAACGGCCCGGATCGCTGGCAGGTTCCACAACCATCAACCCGAATTGACCAGTGTAGGTGCCAATCCGCAGGTTCCTGCCGGACGGGATGTGGGTGTGATACCAGCGGGTGCCGGCGGGGGTTGGGGTGAACGTGTAACGGCGGCTGCCGCGCGGCGGGACCGCCGGGGTACCTTCCTCGTAAGCGCCATCCACGTCTGAGGGAATGCGCAGTCCGTGCCAGTGCACCAGCTCTTCTCTGCCGGTGTCGTTTTGGACCTCGACCGTCACCGGCTTACCTTCCGGCAAGCGCAGGAACGGGCCGGGCACCTGTCCGTTATAGGCAGTGGTTCTGACGGTGCGGCGGGGCGCCAGTTCCCAGGCGACTTCCTGGATGCGCAGCGTGATGGCGGCGGGCTCCAGCGCCTGCTGGAAGCCGAGGGCGGAGGCCGCCGCGCCCCAGCCCATCAGAGACAGCATGGTCC
>DATMAF010000307.1:0-6174 GCA_035560315.1 Terriglobia bacterium
TGGTGCAGCCGAGCCGGCGGGCGTAGGCAAAATCGGTCGGCGCAATGCGCGTGATGCCTTGGGTGAAGATGGACGCGGTGGGCACCCGCACGCCGAAGCAGAACGCCGCCAGGATGGCGAGCTTGGAGCGGGCGTCATGACCCTCGATGTCCGCGGCGGGGTTGGCCTCGGCGTAGCCGCGCTTCTGCGCCTCGGCGAGGATGGAGGCGAACGGCGCGCCGGTCTTCTCGATCTCGGTGAGGATGAAGTTGCAGGTGCCGTTCAGGATGCCGTAGACGGCCTCGATGCGGTCGGCGGCGATGCCCTCGCGCAGCGCGTTCAGGATGGGGATGCCGCCGCCGCAGCTTGCCTCCATGTGCAGCGCCGCGTTGTGCTGCTCGGCGAGCTGCGCCAGCTCCGCGCCGCGCAGGCCCAGCAGTTCCTTGTTGGCCGTCACAACAGGACGGCCTCGTTCGAGCGCGGCCTTCTGCACCTCATAGGCAACGCCGGTCCCCCCGGCTACCTCGACCACAATCTCTACTTCGGGATGTTCCACGGCCTCGCGCCAATCGCGCGACAGGAGGCGCTTGCCGGCGGAGGTGTCCTTCTCCTCGCGCTTCTCGACTTCGAGGCTGGCCGCCGCGCGCACGTGGATGGGAAAACCGCAGCGGCGCTCAATCTCGGCGGCGTTCTCGTCGAGGATGCGCAGAGCCGCCCCGCCGACTGTCCCCATCCCCACGATTCCGATCTGTACGGGCTTCATTGCTTCCTTTCACTCGCGCACCAACGGATCGCCCTTGGCGATACGCCCGCCTTCTAGAATCTCGAGGCGCAGGCCCCCGCTCTGCGCAAATCGCTCCGCAAAATTCGGTTTGTTGCACAGCAGCGAGGGTCGCTCGCAGGGCTTGCAGATCTCCACCGCCCGCAGGCGCGCCGCGCCAAGATGGAATGTCTGGCCCACCAGAGCGTTCATCTCCGCCACCGTGATCCCCTCGACCACAATGTTGCGGCGGGTCTCGCCCGGCAGGAACGCAGCGCCCGGCTGGCGGTTTGCGGTCTCGATATCGTCAAGCGCAATGGCCGTTGCGTGCCGCCGGATGTCGCGGGAAGACCGAGAGTACGTGCCGGTACCCAGGGCGTACCGGTCCCCTTCCAGGCCGTGACCCGCAAGGGCCATGATCTCAGAGACTTCGATCATGGGAGCATTCGCAGCAGGCGCAATGAAGATGCTGTGAACCCTGGGAGGCACGGGAGTCCTCGCGAAGTGTTTCTAGCGCGACGCCTCAGTGCTGGCGCCGATCTCTTCGAGAGCCTCGCCGGTGGTTTTCTCCACCTCCGCATGGAGGCTATTGCCGTGGGCGTCCATGGTCACCAGCGCCATGAGATCCTTCACCTGCAACTGCCACATCGCCTCCGGCACGCCCAGTTCCAGCAGCGAGACGCCTTCGACCTTCTTGATGGCGCGGGCGTAATACTGCGCCGCGCCGCCGATGGCGTTCAGATACACCGCGCCGTGTTCCTGGAGCGCCGCCAAGGTCTTCGCGCCCATGCCGCCCTTTCCCATCACGGCGCGAATGCCAAACTTTTTGATGATATCAGCCTCGTACGGCTCCTCGCGCATGCTGGTGGTGGGCCCGGCGGCGGTGATTTTCCACGAGTCTCCCTGTTTCAGCGCCACCGGCCCGCAATGGTAGAGGATGGCGCCCGTTAAGTCCACCGGCGAGGGATGGTGCATCAGGTAATGGTGCGCCGCGTCGCGGGCGGTGACAATGGGGCCGTTGATCAGCACCACGGCGCCGACCTTCAGGCTGCGGACCTTCTCTTCCGTGAGCGGCGGCTCCAGGATGACCTCGCGGCCGGTGAGCGGGAAGCCTTCGCCCTGCGCCAGCCGCTCGACGGGCCGCGACGGGTCGCGGTAGAGCCACTGCTTGATGGCTCCGCTCTGCGCCTCCAGCAGCACGCCGAGGCGGCGGAAGGCCCAGCAGTCGTACGCCACCGAGACGAAGAACGAAGCGGGCAGCCGGTTCGCTTTGGTGATCTTGCAACCGATCAGAGAAACCTTACCGCCGAAGCCCATCGTCCCGATGCCGAGCTTGTTCGACTCCTCCATGATTTCCTGTTCGAGCTGGGCCAGCACCGGATCGGGGTTGGTGTCATCGAGGGTGCGGAAGAGCTGTTCCTTGGCGAGTTCATAGCCCGAGGTGCGGTCGCCGCCGATGCAGACGCCGATGGCGCCCGGCGCGCAGCCCTGCCCCTGCGCCTGCCAGACGGCGTGCAGAATGCACTTGCGCACCCCGTCCAGGTCGCGGTCGGCGCGGCCCAGGTGGTCGAGCGTGCAAGGGAGGGAATACTGAATGTTCTTGTTCTCGCAACCTCCGCCTTTGAGGATGAGCTTCACCTCGACGTCGTCCTTCTCCCACTGCTCAAAGTGGACGATGGGGGTGCCGGGGCCGAGATTGTCCGCGGCGCTGGCGCCCGTAACGGGATCGACGGAGTTGGGGCGGAGCTTACCGCGCCTGGTCGCCTCGGCGATAGCCTGGCGGATGTCCTCGTGGAACTTGAGCTGGTTGAAGCCCACCGGCGCCTTGATGAAAAAGGTGGGCATGCCGGTGTCCTGGCAGATGGGGCCTTCGTCCTGCTGGGCCATGTCAATGTTGGCGGCGATGACATTCAGCGCCAGGGCAGATTGCGTTTTCGGCGTCTCGGCGCGCAGCGCCGCGCCCATCGCCTGGCGCACGTCCGGGGGCAGGTTGGTGGCCGTCTCCGTGATTAGTTTGATAAGACTTTCGCGCGCAAATTGCATGGTGGATTTCCTTCTCACTCATCCAGTCGGAACAGACCAGTCTATCACGCCACCCGCGATTTCTCGGGATCTCACTCCTTACGAATTTGTGCCAAGCCCCTTCGGATGGTGTCGGGAGGCGCGCTGCGCTATACTGAAAACTTCTACTCCGTTGCAATCCGGCGAACGACTCATGATGGATGGCAGATCCCGCCGCATTCAGCTCTCTCTCCTGGCAGTCACCGCCCTGATTGCGGCTGGCTGCGCCAAGCGGGTGCGGTTCCAGGCCTTACCACTGATTGGCAGCGGCGCCGCCACCGCCAGGGTGGAACTCACTTACGATAGAAACAACACCATCGAAGTGCAACTGCGGAACGTTCCCGAGCCTTCCACCTTGAAGCCGGAGTACACCCGCTACGTGCTGTGGGTCGCCACGCCGGACCGCCGGCATGTGATCAACGCCGGGCAATTGCGCGTGGATGAAAAGAAAAGCGCCACCCTGGAAACGCTTACTCCTTTGCGCAGCTTCATTCTCTTTATCACCGCCGAGGCGTCCGGGGATGTGATGACTCCCGGACCGGACGTGGTGTTTGATTCCTCCCGCACGGATTGGTAGAGTAATGAGTTTGGGCAGCGCGCAGGGAGCGGACGGAAGGGCATCCAGCGCTCCGTCTGGCGCTTCCCAGAGAATGACTTGATCCTGACAAGGAGATTTCATGCCACTCACGGGTGTCGATGCCGCCATTCAAGAGCTCGAGCGCGAAGTAAAGCGGGTGCAGGAGGCGATCGCATTGCTCAAGAAGATCCGCCTGCAACGCGTGCTCCCGGCAGCCGGCAACGGGAAAAAAGCGCGGCGGCTGTCTGCCGCAGGCCGGCGGCGGATTTCCGAAGCGGCCAAAAAACGCTGGGCTGCCTTGCGCGCCGCAACGAAGCCGCAGCGCTAGCCTTTCCCCACGGATTTTTCTTCGCGGGGTATCAAACCAGCCGGAGGGGGGATGCCACGGGCGCCCTCGTTTCCCAAAGAGGGAATGGCGTTCTTGCGCCAACTGAAGCGGAACAACAACCGCGAGTGGTTCCAGGCGCGCAAGGAATCCTACGAACGCTTTGTCCGCGCGCCGATGGCCGAGATCATTCTGGCGGTCGGCGAGGCCTTGCGCCGGTTTGCGCCTGAGATGGTGGCCGATCCAAACGTTTCCCTCTATCGCATCTACCGGGACACGCGCTTCAGCCGCGACAAGACTCCTTATAAAACCCAGGCCGCGGCGGTGTTTCCCGTCCGGGGGTTGCCGAAGAATTCCGGACCGGGGTTGTATTTCCATATTTCTCCCGAGGAGGTCCTGATCGGCGGAGGAATTTACTTGCCGGAGCCGCAACTGCTGCGGGCCGTTCGCCAGGCCATTGCCGCGCGGCCGGAACAGTTTCTTCGGATCGTGGAAGGACGGGCGTTTCGCCGCGCTTTCGGCGGCCTGGAAGGGGAGCAGCTCAAGACGATGCCAAAAGGATTCTCGCCGGACCATCCCGCGGCGCGGTATCTGCGCTACCGGCAGTTTCTTTTTGGAGAGCAGCACCCCGCGGCTCTGGCGACCACGCCGCGCCTGCTGCCGGCCTTGCTGCGATGCTTTGAGAGGGGCATGCCGCTGATCCGGTTTCTGGAAGAGCCGGCGCGCCGCGCCGCCGCGGCCGCGGATTCCCTGCGGGCGCTGCGCGCCCGGCCGGCTTTCGAGTAATCCTGCCGCTTAAGAAATCATGGGGTCGGCTTTGTCCGGATGGATGCCGAGCTTCTGGATGGCCTCCGGAAGCAGGCTCTTTGGAACCTGCCCCGCCTGTGCCAGTTGGGTGAGAGCGGCCAAGGCGATTGACTCCGCATCCACCTCAAAGAAGCGGCGCAGATGTTGGCGATTGTCGCTGCGTCCAAAGCCGTCGGTGCCAAGCGAGCGCAACCGCCCGGAGAGCCAGGGAGCAATCTGATCCGCGACAATCTTCATGTAGTCGGTCGCCGCGATGAGGGGACCTTCGGCGCCGTCGAGCAGGGTGTTCAGGTAGGGACGGCGCGGCGGCTCCTGGGGGTGCAGCATATTCCAGCGGTCGGCCGCCAGCGCGTCGCGGCGAAGCTGGTTGAAGCTGGTGACGCTCCAGACATCGGCGGCAACCCCAAAGTGATCCCGCAGCAGTTCCTGCGCCCGCAGCGCCTCCCGCAGGATCGGCCCGCTCCCCAGCAATTGCACGCGCGGCCTGCCCGCGGCGGCTTCGGCGGGCCGGAACCGGTACAAACCCTTCAGAATCCCTTCCCGGCATCCCGCCGGCATCGGGGGCATGGCGTAGTTTTCGTTGTACATGGTGATGTAGTAGAAACAATCTTCCTGTTCCTGATACATGCGCCGGATGCCGTCTTGAATAATGACGGCCGTCTCATAGGCAAAAGCCGGGTCGTAGGCCATCAGGGTGGGAATGGTGCTGGCCAGCAGGTGGCTGTGGCCGTCCTGATGCTGCAACCCTTCGCCGTGCAGGGTGGTGCGGCCCGCGGTTCCGCCCATCAGGAAGCCTTTGCCGCGGCAGTCCGCGCACGCCCAAATCAGGTCGCCGATGCGCTGGAAGCCGAACATGGAGTAGAAGCAGAAAAACGGAATGGTGTTCACGCCGTGCGTGGCGTATGCGGTCCCGGCGGCAATGAAGGAGGCCATGGAGCCGGCTTCGGTGATTCCTTCCTCCAGGATTTGGCCGTTCTTGGCTTCCCGGTAGTAAAGAAACACATCGGAATCCACCGGCTCGTAGAGCTGGCCCTGGCTGGCGTAGATGCCAACCTGGCGGAACAGCGATTCCATACCGAAGGTGCGGGCTTCGTCGGGGATGATGGGCACGATCAGTTTGCCGATGGAAGGGTCCTTCAGGAGCAGCGTCAGCAGGCGCACAAATGCCATGGTGGTGGACACTTCCCGTCCGCCCGAGCCTTCGTAGAACTCCTTGAAGAATTCCACCGGCGGCGCGCTCAGGGGCTTGGCCCGCACCATGCGTTGCGGGAGGAATCCGCCCAGCGCTTCGCGCCGCTGCAAGAGGTACTGAATCTCCTCGCTCTCCTCCGGAGGCCGGTAAAAGGGCGCTTCCTCGATATGTTCTTCCGGCACCGGAATATCGAACCGCGCGCGGAACTCCCGGAGTTCCTCCTCGTTGAGTTTCTTCTGCTGGTGGGTGATGTTGCGTCCTTCGCCGGCCTCGCCCAGGCCATAGCCCTTGATGGTCTTGGCCAGGATCACCGTGGGCGAGCCGCGGTGCTCCACCGCTTCTTTGTAGGCGGCGTACACCTTGACGGGGTCATGCCCGCCGCGCCGCAACCGTTTGATCTGATCGTCGGAGAGGTGCTCCACCATCTTGAGCAGTTGCGGATACTTGCCGAAGAAGTGCTGGCGGGTGTATTC
>DATMAF010000308.1:0-3099 GCA_035560315.1 Terriglobia bacterium
CTCGCGGACCACCCGGCCATCGACGCGGACGCGGCCGGCCGTGATCCACTCCTCGGCTTGCCGCCGGGAGGTCAGCCCCGCTCTGGAGATGATCTTTTGCAGCCGCTCCTGAGCCATGTCCGTCAGGAACCACCGGAATCCGGGGAGGACTCTCCGGCGGCGTCCGGGGCGGCCTCGGACTCTGCCGGGCCTTCCGACGGGAGCGGCAGGGATCCTTGCGGGCCTTCCCCAAAGGAGGCCTTCAGGAGATCCTCGAATTCTTTCATGCTGGGCAGGTCGTGGAGGCTGCTAAGACCGAACTGGATCAGGAACTCGCGGGTGGTCTTATAAAGGATGGGCCGTCCGATCACCTTCTTGCGCCCGGCGGTGGTGATCAGCTTGCGCTCCAGCAGGGTCTTGATGACTCCCGCGCCCTGCACCCCCCGGATGGCCAGAATCTCCGGCACGGTGATCGGCTGCCGGTAGGCGATGGTCGCCAGCGTCTCCAGAGCCGGCAGGGAAAGTTTCAATGGCGGCGTCAGGCTCTTCACAAAGCGCCGCACCAGGTCGTGATGCTCCGGCTTGGTGAACATCTTGAAACCGCCGGCTACTTCGCGGATCTCAATGCCGCGGCCGTCCTGGCTGTATTCCTGCTGGAGCAGGCGCAGTTCGCTCAGCACCTGGTCGCGGGACACCTCGCCCAGCACCGCCGCGATCTGCTCAGCCGTCACCGGCTCATCGGCGACGTAAACAATGGCCTCGATCGCAGCGCGCCGCCTGGCCTGCGACTGCCAGCCGGAGGGGTCGTGCAAGCTCTCTTCCGTCATTCTGCTGTCCGTTTAACGCTACTCGTACTCTTCCAGGGAACTGCGGCCAAGGCTGGCGACAGCGTCGGCGAAGCCATGGTGCTTGCGGATTTCGATTTCGGCAAACAACTCGTTTTGCCGGATGGCAACGGCCTGGAGCCGCACCAGCTCCAGCAGCGCCAGAAAGGCGGCCACAATGGCGTCGCGCGAGCGCAGCCGTCCCAGAATCTCCTGGAGCGCCAGCGGCTGGGCGCTGGCGGCCAGCAGTTCACAAAGATGCCGCATCATATCGCCCACGCTGACCTTCTCCTGCTCAATATCCAGCAGCGGCCGTTCCTTGGCGCGCTCCAGAACCTCCTGAAAGGCTTTGACCAGATCGAACAGGGACACCGCCAGTTCCTGCTCCGCGTCGGGATCGAGGAACTGGCTCAGGCCCGGCGCCGACCAGCAGGCCGATTGCAGCAGATGCTTTTGCTGGAGCATCTGTGCCGCTCGCTTGAATTTTTCATGTTCCAGCAACTGGTGCACCAGCTCGGCGCGCGGATCCGCCTCCTCGGCTTGCGATGCGGGGTCGGGCGGCAGCAGCATCTTGGACTTGATGTGAATGAGGGTCGCGGCCATCAGCAGAAACTCGCCGGCGGCTTCCGTGTCCAGCCGTTCCAGGTTGCGCTGCACATACTCGAGGTATTGCGCGGTGATCCGGGCGATGGGGATGTCGTAGATGTTGATCTCCTGCTTGCGAATCAGGTCCAGCAGGAGGTCGAGCGGCCCTTCATAGGTCTCCAGCTGAATGTTGTAGGGGGGCTCCATCGGCTGTGCATCCCCTGTCACGGATGGCTCAGATTCATGGACGAGCGCACCGTCTGCATGGTTTGCTCCGCGGCGGCGGCGGCGCGCTGCGAGCCTGCCTCCAATATATCCCAGACCTGTTTGGGATTGGTTTCATAGGGCAGGCGGCGCTCGCGGTAAGGGGCCAGAAACTGGACCAGGTTGTTGGCCAGCAGTTTCTTGTCTTCCACACAGCCGATCCCAGCGCGGCGGCATTCCACGTTGACCATCTGCACCGTCTCGGCCGGCGAGCACAGCTTGTGCAGGGCAAACAGCGGACAGATGTCCGGGTTGCCAGGGTCCGAGCGGCGCTTGCGCGCCGGATCGGTGAGCATATTGGAAACCTTCTCGCGGATGTCCGGCTCGGGGTCGCTCAGGTAGATGGCGTTGCCGTAGCTCTTCGACATCTTGCGGCCGTCGGTGCCAGGCAGGCGCGGCGTGGCGGTCAGCAACGGTTGCGGCTCGGGGAAAACCGGCCCGTAAAAATGATTGAATCGCCGGCAAATTTCGCGCGTCAGCTCGATGTGCGAGACCTGATCCTCGCCCACCGGCACCAGGTCCGCCCGGTACATCAGGATGTCCGCCGATTGCAGCACCGGATAGCCCAGGAAGCCGTAGGTTCCCAGGTCTTTGTCCCGGATGTTGTCGCGCTGTTCCTTGTAGGTGGGCACGCGCTCCAGCCAGCCGAGCGGGGTGATGAGGGAAAGCAGCAGGTGCAGTTCGGCGTGCTGGAGAACCCGCGACTGCTGGAACAACACCGCCTGCTGCGGATCAATGCCGACGGCCAGGTAATCCGTTACGTTGTCCAGGATGTGCTGCTGCAATTCGCTGGTGTCGGCATAGTGCGTGGTCAGGGCGTGCCAGTCGGCGACAAAGAAATAGCACTCGTACTTTTTCTGTAGCTCGATCCAGTTGTTCAACGCGCCCACCAGATGGCCCAGATGAGCCTTCCCGGTGGGCCGCTGCCCGCTTAAGACGCGCAAGCGCGAGGCGGCGCTCTTTGCTGTGTTCATTCGCTTTCCGGCGCCCCCTCCACCGCTTTTTCTGAAAGCATCTGAATGAGGCTGACGACGGTCTCGTAGTCGTACTCGTCCAGGGCCAGCAGCAGGTAGGCGCTGGCGGCCTCCTGCGGGTAATACACAGTGAGCCAGTGCTGCCAGGCGGCGGAAGCAGGCAGGGAGTGGCCTTCCAGAACCTGCGGCCGGTCTGCCTTCTCATACCTCATGCGCGAAATCTCGGCATAGCGGATCGTCAGCACCACCTCGCTGCTCTGGCGGTCGCGGATCTGAAAATGGAAATCGTCAAAAACCAGCGCAATCGGGCGCTCCAGCACCTGGCCTGCTTCCAGACGATACTGCACCGGAGTCTCGATCGGAATTTCGTGCCCCGCCGCCAGCGAGCAGAACAGCACCACCGCCCCCAGAAGGCGACCGGGAAGGGCGCTTTTCATTCGGATGTTCCTCCTGCGGGGACGATAACGCTCCCT
>DATMAF010000309.1:0-4842 GCA_035560315.1 Terriglobia bacterium
GGAACGGCTGCAGCCCGAATCCCGGCCAGATGGTCTCGCGCAGGATCCGCTCGGGAGTCTGCTCGGCAACCGTCTCGATTTCCACCCCCCCGGCGGAACTGGCCATAAGCACCGGCGCTCCCGCCGCCCGATCCACCACGATGCCCAGGTACAGCTCGCGGGCAATGGGAAGCGTTTCCTCCACCAGCAAACGCCGCACCAACTGGCCCTCCGGCCCGGTCTGGATCGTCACCAGCTTTTTCCCGAGAATGGCGGCCGCCGCCTGACGCGCCTCCTCCGGTGTCCGGGCGATCTTCACGCCGCCCGCCTTGCCGCGTCCCCCGGCGTGAATCTGCGCCTTCACCACCACCGGGCGGCCCATCCGACGAGCAATCTCGGCCGCCGCCTCGGCAGACTCCGCCACTTCGCCCTGCGGCACCGCCACGCCGTAGTTCTTTAAGATCGCTTTGGCCTGAAATTCGTGTATTTTCATGGATGCTTGTGCCTGTTTCTCGGGTGATCCGTCGGAAGATGAATAAAACAGAGTACTATAGAAAAGGGTCCGCGCAAAAGCAACCTGCCGGGAATCGGCGCGGCCGCTGGACCCCCGGTGGCGCGGCTCAGATCCTCCGGAGCGAAGGATCGGCGGCACGCGGCAACGGCGGCTGGTTTGTCCTCCCGGCGCGCCGGGACTTTTCAGCAGGACTAATTCCTTCAACGCGCCCGCGACTGCCGCGGCTGCGGAACCAAGGGAAAACAGCCGAGGGAATTCCGTGTCTCTGACGCCAGCAAATTTGACAGTGCCCAGTCCCCTGCGTCCCACCGTGATGGAGGTGCTCCCGCAACTGGCGGCGCGCCAGGATCTGACGCGGGAGCAGGCGCGGGCGGCCATGGAAGAGATTCTTTCGGGAACCGTCACCCCGGCGCAGATCGCCATGTTTATCGTGGCGCTGCGCGCCAAAGGCGAGGTCGCCGAGGAGGTCATTGGCCTGGCCCAGGCAGTGCGTTCGCGCGCCAACCCCGTTCGCCCGCAAACCGCCGAGACGCTTCTGGACACGTGCGGCACGGGAGGCGATGCCAGCGGCACATTTAATATCTCCACGGCGGTCGCATTCGTCGTGGCCGGCTGCGGCGTTCGGGTCGCCAAGCACTGCAACCGCTCCATCTCCAGCCAGTGCGGCAGCGCCGACGTGGCGGAGGCGATGGGCGTCCATATCGCGCTTTCCCCGGAGGGCATGGCGGCCTGCATCGACGCCGTGGGCATCGGCTTTCTGTTCGCCCCGGCCCTGCACAGCGCCTGGAAACACGCCCAGCCGGTGCGGCGCGCGCTGCGGGTGCGGACGGTTTTCAACATGCTCGGCCCGCTCTGCAACCCGGCCGGGGCGGCGGCGCAGCTTTCCGGCTTCTACGAGCGGCGGCTGGTCCCTCTGGCCGCCCATGCGCTGGTGGAGCTGGGAGTGCGCCATGCCCTGCTGGTGCACGGAGAGTTTGACGGCAAGACGGGCCTGGATGAGATCAGCACGACCGGGGAAACCGCCATCGCGGAAGTCCACCACGGCACGATTCGGCTCTTCACACTGCGCCCGGAGGATGTGGGGTTGCAGCGCGCCGCCCCGGCCGATCTGCGGGGCGGCACGCTGGCGGACAATGTGCGCACGTTGCGCGACCTGTTCGCCGGCGCGAAGGGCCCCAAGCGCGACATTGTGCTGCTCAATGCCGCCGCGGCGCTGATGGCCGCTGATCGCGCCACCAACTGGCAGGAGGGGATGGCGCAAGCTGCCCAGGCAATCGATTCCGGCGCCGCCCGGCAGAAACTGGAGGCGCTGGCCGAATTCAGCAGCCGTCTCGCCGCCGGGGACGCAACAAAATAATTCCCGTCCAGACTGCTTGCGGGCAGCGCACGCCTCGCATTAAGATGAGGGCTGCATCGCATCCGGGAGGCGAATCCATGAACAAGAAAACCAGCGGCGCAGCGCGGAAGTCCTACGGACCTCGGCTGGCCATAAGCCTGGCCATCCTGGGAGCAATGGCGCGGCTGATTCCGCATCCCGCGAACATGACTCCGGTCGGCGCCACGAGCCTCTTTGCGGGGGCGCGCGTGCGCGGATGGACCGCCTACCTGGTGCCCCTGATTCTGATGGGCGCGACCGACCCGCTCTTGGCGGCCATTTACGGCTATCCTCTCTTCGGGGCGACCACGCCCCTCATCTACGGCGCGTTCCTAATGAATGTCTGGATCGGAAGGAAGCTCCTGGGAAAGTGCACCGCCGCCCGGGTGGGAGCGGCATCGGCGCTGTGCAGCCTGCAATTTTTTCTTCTGACCAACCTGGGGGTGTGGCTGTGGGGCGGGCTGTATCCTCGCAGCGGAGCCGGACTCGCCGCGTGTTACCTCGCTGCCCTGCCGTTCCTGGGCCGCACCCTGCTCGGGGACCTTGCCTATAGCGGCCTTCTTTTCGGGCTGGATGCCGTCGCGGGCAGGCTCCGCAGCGCATCGCGGCGGCAGGCGGTGGAATCGCCCGCCGCTTGAGCCCCCCGATTCCCACTGGGCGGGAGTCCGTCGCCTCGGCGGAGTCGTCTTAGGCCGGCTTCGGCGCCGGGGGCGGCAGTTCGCGCGCGACAACTTCCGACTGGAAGCCAGCGGTCTTGTGCGAGCCGTCGCAGAACGGTTTGTTTTCCGAATGACCGCAGCGGCACAACGAGATGGTCGTTCGCCCCGCCAGGCTAAACGCTTTGTCCTGTTGATCCACGATGGTGAACTCTCCTTCGAGTCGCAGCGGTCCGTGGTTTCGTACCGTGACTTTTGCTCCCGCCATAATTCCTCCCTTCGGTTTGCAGCGGACTTCGGCCCCCCGGATGGGCAGCCGCGCGCTGGATTCAGCTCGCCGGGCTGGCCGGCGGCTAATAGCGTCGCAGAACAGCAATCAAACGGCCCTGAATGGCAAGCTGGTCGGGGGCCACGTAGATCGGCTTCATACGGGCGTTGGCCGGCTGCAAACGGATGCGGCCATCCGGCTCCCGATGATAGCGCTTCAGGGTCGTTTCCGTCCCCCCCAGCAGAGCCACGACAATATCCCCCTGGCTGGCGCGGTTGGTCCGCTCTACCAGAATATAGTCGCCATCTATGATGTGCTCCTCAATCATAGAATCGCCCTTCACCTGGAGCACGAAAACATCCTTCTGCCCGGCGAAATCAGCCAGCGAAAGGGTCTCCGGCTGCTCCAGAGCTTCCACCGGCTGGCCGGCGGCCACGCGGCCCAGCAAGGGCAGTTCCCAGGCGGCGCGTCCCCCGCGTTGCCGCCGGGCATCCTGCAAATAACGGGACGTGGGTTCCAGGGAGCGGCTTTGATTCCGACCGCGTTTCAAAAAGCCCTTCCGCTCCAGGGTCAAAATATGCTTGTGCACCGTGGCGATGGAATTCAGGCCTACGCCGTCAGCAATCTCCTGAAAACTGGGGCTGTAGCCATTGGATCGCAAGAAACCGGCGATGAAGTCGATCACCCGCCGTTGCCGTTCCGTCAAAACCATGCGAGATCCCTCCGTACAGCGCCATTATAGGGGAATAAAAAGCGAATGTCAGCAGGAAACTGAAATCGGTATCCTGGAGAGGCGGAAGCGCATCGAATGGACAGCGAAAGGTGGGAGGATTTTCGACACCGGAAAGGCGGAGCACAATGGCGGAAAACAAGCACCAGCGGACGGAGGAAGAGTGGCGAAAACTGCTGACCCCGGAGCAATATGAGATTTGTCGCCGCAAGGGCACGGAACGGCCCTTCACGGGCAAATATTACGATCATTATGAACAAGGCATGTACCGGTGCGTGGCCTGCGGGGCGGAGTTGTTCAGCTCCGAGACCAAGTTCCATTCCGGCACCGGCTGGCCCAGCTTCTGGCAGCCCGCCGTCGCCGGGAACATCCGCGAAGAGACGGATTGGAGCTATGGGATGCGGCGCACCGAAGTGCTGTGCAGCCAGTGCGGCTCACACCTGGGCCACGTCTTTCACGATGGGCCCCGCCCCACCGGGCTGCGCTATTGCATCAATTCGGCGGCGCTGGATTTCCTCCCCACGGAGACGGACAAGAAATAGCTCCGCAGCGGCTGCCGGCCGCTGCTAGGCCGGTCCTTCCATGTCGCTCCGCAAACGGCCGGGGCGGGCCGTTTCGAGCTCTTTCCAGATCAGGACGCTGTGGGTTTCCTTGAGCAACAGCGACCCCACCAGGAACGTCGCCAGCGATACGGCGATCGGATAGTACAGCCCGGCATAGATTTCTCCCGTCCGGGCCACCACGGACAGACCGATGAGGGGCAATAGCCCCCCAAAGACCCCATTGCCGATGTGGTAGGGCAACGAGAGCGCCGTGTAGCGGATTTTCGCCGGAAACGCCTCCACCAGATAGGCGGCGATCGGACCGTAGACCATGGTCACGAAGATCACCTGGATGAACACCAGCAGGATCAGCTGCCAGGCCGCAGGCTCCGCCAGGAGGGCGGAGAAGCTGGTGTAGGGCAAAACTTCGGGGGCGGGTTGCAACTGGCCATCCCGCTCGGTGAGGGGCGTCAGTGCAATGGCGCCCGTAACGGGGTTGCGACGCGACTCCGCCGTTACTACCTGGGAGCCGGCCGCTCGCTGCATGGCGCTGTAGATCGGCAGGTAGGAGAGCGCCGCCAGCAAGCATCCCAGCATCATGATCCGCTTCCGCCCCACGCGGTCCGACAGCGCCCCAAACACAACGAAAAACGGCATGCCCAGCAGCAGCGCGATGGCGACGATGTAGTTGGAAGCGGTGTCGTTCACGTTGAGGATCGTCTGCAAATAAAAGAGAGCATAAAACTGGCCGGTGTACCAGACCACTCCCTGCCCCGCC
>DATMAF010000310.1:0-2335 GCA_035560315.1 Terriglobia bacterium
GGTTCCTGGTCGGGCCGACGCAGTTCGACAACACCCTGTTCCAAACAGCCCAATTGTTCCCCGACGGCCCCAACTCGCAGATTCCCACGCTCAGCGGCGTGGCATTTTCCGCCAGCGGCTCCCAGGCATACTTTGGCGTCAACCAGGAGTCGGGCGCGCAAATTCAGGTGCGCGACACCGCCGCGCTGCGGCGCATCTCGGCGTTTCTCATCCCGGAACAGATCCTGGGCGGCCTGCTGGCCACCTCCGACGGCAGCTACCTGTTCGCGCTGACGCAGTCCGGCCTCACGGTGGTGAACCTGGCCGAGGCCGCCGCTGCGCCGGCGCTCAGCGTGAGCACCGACGTGCTGTACTTCAGTGCCCAGATTTGCGCTCTGGAGCCGGTCTCCCGGACGGTGGAGATCACCAACTCCGGCTCGGGGGTATTCACCTGGTCCGCGAGCACGCCACTTTCCAACGTGACCATTGAACCGGCCTCCGGCACCGGCCCGGCGACGCTGACCATCACGGTGGATCCTTCCAAACTCAACTTCCGCGGCTCCGCCCTGATGGGGTCGGTCCAGATCGCCTCGGAAGAATCCGTCTCCGGCACGCAAACTGTTTTTCTGGTGCTGAACATACGCGGCCCCGACCAACGGGGAGTAGTCTATCCGGTCAAGGGCACTTTCAGCGATCTGCTGCTCGATGAGGCCCGCCAGCGCATCTACGTGGTGAACACCTCCGAGAGCCGGATTGAGATTTTTTCGCTGACCCAGCAGCAGTATCAGGCTCCCGCCGCTGTGGCGTCCATGCCCAAGTCGATCGCGTTTCTCCCCGACCGGAGCCGCTTGCTGGTGGCCCATTACGGCAGCGAGTATCTCAGCGTGCTGGATGCCGAGACCCTGAACTTGATTACCCGCATACCAATTCCGCATCCCAATAACCCCACGGAGCGGCCAGGCACGCTTCCTTTTTCCATCGCCCCGGCAGGCGGCGGGATTTTCCTGGTGGCGGCCGCGCCCGCCCCGCCGGCCACCACGGGCACCATCTATCGCGTGGATGCGGGCAGTTCCACCGCCACCGCCTTTCCCTTCCTCGGCAGCGCCAATAACGCAACCAGCAGCGCCACCTACCTGGCAGCCAGCGGCAACGGGGCCTTCATCCTGGCGGCACAAGCGGGCGGGACCATTCATCTCTATGACACCGCCACGGGCAATTTCGCAATCACCCGGTCTCTGGGACCAGCCATTTCCGGCAACGTAGCCGCCTCCTCCGACGGCCTGTGGTACTTCGCGGGAACGCAGGTTTTGAACTCCGTGCTGGTGCAACAAGGAACCATTCCCTCCACCATTACGGGCGCCTACACCGAAGTGGGGTTCGCGTTCGGGCTCAACGGACCGGAGGGCTACCGCAGCATCCGTCCCTCCGGGCAGCTTCCGGGGCTTCCCTCCGTCCTCCCGCCGCGCATCGAAAAAGTGAAAACCGACACGCTGGCGGTGCTTTCGGAATTCAACATCGCGGAATCCTTGACTGCGGGATCGAGCCAACTGGCGTACCGGGTGATCCGCTCGATGGCCGTCAATCCGTCGGAAACCACACTGTATGCCCTGGGGGTCTGGGGACTGATGGTGATTCCTCTGCCCGGGCAAAGCTCCGGATTGCAGCCCCGCATCAGTCCGGGCGGGATTGTGAATGGAGCCAGCTTTGCGCTGGACCCGGCACCGGTTTCCCCCGGCTCGATCGCTTCGATCTTCGGCACCCAACTGTCCACCGGCACCGCGAATGCATCCTCTCTGCCGCTTCCCAAAGTGCTCGGCGGGGTTTGCGTGACAATGGAGGGGTTCGTTGCTCCGCTGTTCGCCGCTACCCCAACGCAATTGAATGTGCAGGTTCCGTGGGAATTGGCCGGCCGGGCCACGGCGCGAGCGATTGTCAGCGCGGAGGGGACGGCCAGCCCACCGGCCACGGTCAATCTTTCGACCGCCGCGCCGGGAATCTTCACTTTCTCCAGCGATGGCATGGGTGCGGGGGCCATTCTGCACGCCGATTTTTCACCGGTCTCCATCGCCAATCCTGCCCGGATCGGAGAGACGGTTTCCATCTTTGCCACCGGCCTGGGAACGGTCAGTCCGCTTATCGCCTCCGGCGTGGGAGCACCTACGGATGGAACGCAGCACCGCACCACAGCCACCCCCGTTGTTACGATCGGGGGGGTCAACGCCACGGTTTCCTTCTCCGGTCTGGCGCCAGGATTTGTGGGGCTTTACCAGGTGAATGTCCGCATCCCCTCAAACGCTCCGGTGGGAACCAACATTCCCGTGTCGATCCGCGTGGGAGCCAACATCAGCAACCAAGC
>DATMAF010000311.1:0-12698 GCA_035560315.1 Terriglobia bacterium
TGCAAATCGCGACCCAGCAGTTCCGTGCTGTGGGCACCAGTCTCCGGATCACGGAACAGAGCGTAAGCCAGGAAACGGTGGCCGGCCTCCTGTCCCAGAACACTGAGGGTCGAGTCCACCCCCCGCAGGAAGACCGCCGCCGGATCGGCCGGATAGCGGTTGAGGTTGCCCATGTTTAGCAGGCTCTCCAGCCGCTCGCTGCCGAAATCGCGGGAGTAGTCAAAGGTTGGGGTCAGGCCGATCCTTCCCAGCCCGGTCACCGCATTGGCGATGTTCAGCTCATAGGCGAACGCTCCATTCAAGCTGAACTCAAAATTCGTGAAGACCACCAGATACTGGTAGGCGTCCTCATGGGTTTGATAAAAGCGCTGGGAAACGGCGACCACATCCAGCGAACTGGTTACGGCAAACACTTCGGCGGCGGCTCCCAGGAACGTCTGCCCCGCGGCGGCGCTGAAATCCATGACCAGCGGGGGATCGGAACTGTTACCGGGAGCGATGGCCACCACGGCTGCGGAACCCTGGATTCCCGCATAGCTGAATTGAATGCTGCCATCCGCCCGCAGCGCCACCTGAACCGTTTCCCGCGGACCGATCCCGAAGGAGGAGTAGTCCGGCACCTGATTCCAGGTCACCACCAGACGTCCCGGCTCGGAAACGTACCGCAACTGGCCGGCCACGGAAGGGTCCAAGTCCGCAAAGTAGGGCGCGATGCGGGGCGGACCGGCCAGGATGCGGCCCAGGCTGCGGTCCGAGGAAGCCGAGTCGCCGGCGCGGAATGTCAGGTTGCCGTCGGAGTTGATGAACAGAGTGCTGTAGCTTTCGCCAAAAAAAGGAAACGAGAAGCCGATGGAGATTTCGCGCGAGTCGTCGTCGCCGATTCCCGGCGGCTGGGAGCCGGGCGGCGGGTTCAGCAGTGTTCCTTGTGTTGCCGCCGCGGCGTCAAACCCCCCGCTTCCGGCTTCCACGGCGTAGCCGGCGCCCGCCGGGCGGAAGGTCAGGTGTTTGAAATCCAGATCGAAGAGGTTCGGCGCCGTGACCAACGTGCCGTCGTCCGGGATGACCGCAATCTCGCCGACATCGACGGCGGGAGCCGTGCCGGAACTCTGCGGCACAAAGCCGCTTCGCGCACGCGCCAGCACCGCCCGCCGGTGGCGGGCAATTTCATCCAGGACGCGGCCGGGGTAGGTGCCGGAGGCTCCGTGCTCGTGGATCTCCGAGGCCGCCCGGACACCCACCGTCAGCGCAGGAGCGGCGGCGAGGGCGGCGAGCGCCAGCAGGCATCGGATCAAACGCAACCACTGCATACGATGGAACAAGCGCTCTCCGGCCGCCGAGCGTCCACGCACCCAGCCGAGAGGCGTCCGGGAGATTCGCGCAGCGGCTCCGTGGCCGCTGACGCTAGGGGACAGCGTAGTATCCCTTCTTATGCCGGATCTCCACATCGCGGCGGTTCACGCGGACCTCCACGGTGCGAAACTTCCCGTCCATGCGGGTGTTCTTGGAGGTGTAGCCGATGGCGTACTGGTTGGTCAGCTCGTCCCCGATGGCTTCCAGCGCCTTCGTGAGGGCCGCGGCCAACTCGGCCGTGTACTGGCCGGTTCCGGGAGCATAGACGGAGTTCTGGCTCTCCTGCAACTGGTGCCGCGACATGTAGCCGGTGGCAAACGCCGTGCTCGGCAAATCTTCCAGGGGCGAATACATCCGGCCGTTGGTTTCCTCCACCAGCCGCTTCAACACCGCATCGCCCGGAGCGTTCATTCCGTATCCGTTGGAGCTAACCGCAAAGATGCGGGCGTCGGCGCGCAAGGCCACATCCACGGCCTGCTCCAGGCTATGCTTGCTCAGGTTGTCCTCTCCGTCGCTGAACACCACCAGGACGCGGCGCGGGATGCCCGGACCGGGGGCCGCCCGCAGGTTCTTCTGGCAGGCTTCAATGATGGCGTCAAACAGCGCCGTCCCCCCGCCGGCCTGCAATTGATCGATCGCCTGCGTCAGATCATCGGGGTTCGAAGTGTAGTCCTGACGCACCTCCGGCCCGTGATCGAACGTCATGAGAAAACCCTGATGGTCGGCGCTGTGCGTGAGCACATAGTAGCCCAACTGCATGGCGGCTTCCTTCTCAAATTTCAGGCGCAGGCGCGCGCTGCTGGAGGTGTCGATCAGTATCCCGAATCGCAGGGGCAGATTGGTCGGGGGGGTGAAGTAGGTGATCTCCTGCTCGACTCCGTCTTCGAACACGCGGAAATCATCGCGCTTCAGATCCAGAACGAGGCCGCCCTGCTTGTCGAATACGGAGAAGGGGATCTGGACTTCTTTGACTTCGACGGTGATGACCTGCTGGGCCGGTTCCTCCGGGGCTGGCGCATTCTGGGCGACCGCCGGGGCACCGTCGCCGGAGCCAGCCAGCGCCATCCACAGCAGGGCCGAGGCCGAAGCCCGGGCTTTCGGAAACCGCAGACAGGAGCGGGCCGCGCGCGAGTCAGTTGCGAGACGCCAAGCCAAGCGTAGCTGCATTCCCGGACCCCGAATCACGCCGTGGGACTCCCTTCAGTGTATCACCATCGGCGCGGAATTTGGAGGGAAGCAGCGCGCGGCACTCCGCCGGCGCAGCCCAGGCAGGCGGCGGGGAAAAAGCCCCCGGGTGGAACGCCCCCTTGACAAACACAAGCGGCGGCCGGGCCGGCGCTACTGCTGTTCGGCCGCCGTGAACTCGAAGATATAGCGGACCAGCAGATCGGCGTGATCCTTGGTGTACTGGGCAAAGCCGGGCGGGGTGGGTCCGGCGAAGACCCAACGGTTGCCTTCCTGCCGGAACAACCCCGACGGCATCGCCGTGCCGGGAGCCATCATCGACGGATCCAGCATCCACCGCTTCGTCCACTCCGGCTTCAGGCGGCTCTTGGCCAGCAGGAAATTCGGCGCTGTGGCGCGCTGGTCGTGGACCGGATCGCCGGTGGCATGGCACTCCAGGCAGGGAGCGCCCTGGCTGCGGAACAAGGCGCGGGCCAAGCTCCGCTCTACCGGAGTCAGCGGCTCCACCTCCGGGGCAATGTACGGCTCCGGCTGATGAGACAACGCTTCAAAGAAGCGGATCAGCTTCAGAATCTCCCCTTGGGAGAAGTAAAACGTCGGCATGCGCGCCCGCAGATAGGGACGCACGCCATTGCGATTCAGGTCGGTTTCGCTCAGGGCCGGATTTTGCAAAAACGCGGCCAGCCATTGCGGATTGACGCGGGCGCCTTCACCGATCAGGCTGGGCGGAAGCTGCTCTTTCCAGTCCGGGCTCTGGTAGCGCGGCAGATCCATCAGCACGGAGCGCTGCCCGATGCGCACCACATGGCAGCCCATGCAGTTGTACTTCAGCACGACTTCCCAGCCTTCCTGGATGTCGCGCCGCTCGTCCTCCGGCGCATAGAAATACCGCTCGGGGAAATTGGATTCCACGCTGCCCAGCAGGAAGGTGGTCAGAGCGGTGATCTCCCGGGGCGACAGATTGAAATTCGGCATCCGCAGCTTTTCGAGCGGCTCCTTCACCTTACCCGTGTCATAGATGGCGGGATTTTCCAGCTTGCGCTCAAAGAAACCCTTGTGGTTATACCAGCCCTCGCGCTCGGCTTCGTGGGTGAGCAGCGCGAAATCCAGGCGCTCGATGGGCTTGGAGCCTTCCTTGGTCAGCTCGGTGCCGATGCGGCCTTCCTCTTCCAGTCCGCTGATCTCATGACAGCCGGCGCAGCCGAAATGCCGCACCAGGGGAAGGCCTTTCGCCTTCATCGCCGGATCGTCCAGATAGGGCGCCGGCGGATAGTCGGCCGGTTCCTGCTGCTTCTGGCTCATCAGGTAGGTCGCAATGTCGCGCGCTTCCTGGAGCGTAAGCCGCAGGTTCGGCATGACGGTCATTTGCTGCACCTGGAGCTCATGGCCGTCGTTGGGGCAGAGCGTGTGATCCACGTCAAAGACGTAGGGGAGCCCGTGGCGGGCATAGTCTTCCGGTGTCAGGTCGCGTTTTTCGTAGGGGCAATAGGGAGCGGTTCGCTCACGGGGGTTGCGAATCCAGCGCACCAGGTAGTCATAGTTCACCTTTTCGCCGACCCGCGACAGGTTGGCGGCAAACGTCCCGCCCACTTCCGCATCGCCCTCGCCGATGGAGTGACAGCCCATGCAGCCGCGCGTCTCAAACAGCTCCTTGCCGTTGGCGGCATTGCCCGGAGGCTGCGCCGGCAACCGGCCATTCACTCCCGACTGCCAGATGAACGCGGCAATGGCCTGCTTCTGATCCTCGTCCAGCCGGAAGCGCGGCATGCGCGTGCTGGGGCGGAACGCATGCGGGTTTTCCAGCCACACCGGCAGCCACTCCTTGCGGAGCTTGACGCGCACCTCTTTCAGGCTGGGGCCCACCTTCTTGCGCTCCAGCAGCAGATTTTTGACCCGGGCATCCAACTGCTCCAGCTGCGCGTCGATCCCGCTGGAGGCCACCCGCAGGCCGTCGGCTTTCGCGTACAGGGCGGCCGCTTCCTCGTTGGTCTCCGCCCGGTCGGCAGCGGCGATGGTGCGTTCCACCTCCAGCAGATTGTTGCGCTTTTCGGCTTCCTTCTGGAGAATCTCCTGCTGCACCGCCAGCAATTCTTCCGGTTCCGTGTCATAGCCCTCGTAACGGTGGCAGCCCACGCAACCCCGGTGGTCATACAGGAATTTCCCTTCGTTGAGGGTGGTGGCTTCCGGGAGATAGCGGTCGCGGGTGTGGCACTGCTGGCAGCCCGCCTCGAAATTCTCGCGGGCGTACAGCGGCCAGAGCCAGAAACGATGCCGGCCGTGTCCCTTCACCACGCTGCTGGTGGCGCGCCCGTTGCCATTGTGGCAGGGGCTGCAACCGAACCGTTCCGGGTCATGGATTTTGAGCAGTTCCGGGCGGGGATGGCTGGTGAAGGCGCGCTCGCCTCCCATGTCCTCGGCCGTCAAGACCAGCGGTTCCCGGATCGCCAGGTGGCAGGACTCGCAGCGATCCACCAAGTCGATATCCGCAATGTGGATCTGCTTGATCTCCACGCGGAAGTTTTCCACCTGCCGCTGGAGACCCCGCATTTGCTCCTCGGTCAGCCCCCCCAGATGTTCGCGCAAATAGGTATCGGCCTTCCGCCGCAACTCCGTCGCATTGGCCAGCAGTTGGATGCGCTGCGTTTGCAGCTCCGCCTTGCGCGCCTTGAGCCGCTCCAGTTCGGCCTCCAGCGCAGCATATTGAAACTCCCGCCGCTCGCCGGGACCGGCCGCCGTCGCCGGCATGCTGACGCGGAGGATCTCCGTGCGGGCTTCCTCAATCTCTTCCTGAATCGACTGCTTGGAGGAATCGCTGGAAGCTTTCTCGAGCTGATAGACCAGCGCCGACACCTTCATGCGCTGCTCGGCAAACACGCGGTTCAGAACGGCAATCTGCGGATCCAGAATCTGGCTGACTTCGCGGTCGATCTCGGCAATCTGGGGGTTGACAGCCTGCTGCGCCGCCTCGGCTTCCCGCACCAGCCGCTGGTATTCGGGATCCTCGCGCACGGCGCGCTCGCGCTCGGCGGCTTCGGGAATGGCCCGCTGCAAATAGGCCTTGTAGGTCTCCACGAACCGCTTCTGATACCCTTTCCACGGCCGCATCAGATAGACCTCATCGACCAGGGCCCATACGACTGTCAGCATCATTACCAGCGTGGCGATTAACAGCGGCAGGCTGAGGGAATTGCTCGTGATGGGGTCCTGCTGCTGGGAGGGCTGGGAGGGAACGTCAGGCATTCACTCACTCCATATTAAGACTGCGGATGACCGGCTGGGGCCATCAGATGTTGAACCAGGGCGTGACCCATAGATACTTGATGCGAAACAACAGCCGCAGAACAATCTTGACGGGCAGCAGCAGCATGAATACCAGGAAGAACTGCAACGCCAGGTATTGCAGCAGCGTCATGCGCTCATACACCTTGCGGCTGAACTCCGTGAGGGTGATGATCTTGTGCACCGCCCAGCCCGCCAGCACAAAATACAATCCAACCGCCAGGGCGCCGAACACGGCCTTTCCCCAGATGCTGGTGATTCCCACCAGATCGTGCAAGTCGCGGTTGACTTCAAAGATCAGCCGGTTGTGGTCCCAGGTCATGCCGGGCCAGAACCACATCCAGCCCGGACCGCGAATAAAGGTCCCGATGATGACCATCAGCACCCACAGGCCGATGAATCCAATGCAGAACGCCCAAATGGCAAACTTGCGCTGTTTGTAGGTGTAATAGCCATTGCCCAAAGGATTGACGTCCATGTAGGGAATGGCCATCAGGCCCACGATGATCAGCGTGGGCAGGACGACGCCTGCCATCCAGGGGTCAAAGTACACCAGCATTTCCTGCAACCCCAGAAAATACCAGGGAGCCTTCGAGGGGTTCATCGTCAGGGAGGGATTGGAGGGCTCTTCCAGCGGCGCGTTGAGCGTGATCGACCAGACAAACAGGATCGCCGTAACAATGATGGCCGCCAGAAACTCGACCTTCAACAAATAGGGCCAAACATGGACTTCTTTCGGCCAATGCGGCTGCCACGGCTGCGTTTTGCGGTGGTGCGTTTTCGCCAGAACGGGATCGGCTTCTAATTGCTCAATCAGGCGGTCATTGGCGAGCGCCTGGCGGAATCCGTACCAGGCATAAAACGGCACCAACAGGAGCAGCGACGCAATGGGAATGTTGTCCGGCGTGCTCAGAATGACCCAAAGCTGATGCCAGTCCATCGGCTATCCCCTTCCCCGCACCGTGGATTCATCCAAGCGGTCCCAGCGAACTTCCTTTTCCAGCATCACGGGAGCCGGGCCCGAGATCCCGCCATCCTTCCTGACTCGCCAGAAGTGGACAATCATAAAGGTGGTGGCGATGACTGGAATAGCGATGCAATGCCAGATATAGGCTCGCAGCAGAGCGTTGGACTCCACGATGGAACCGCCCAGCAAAGCAAAGCGCACGTCGTTGAAGGGCGTCATCCCGAGTTGCGGCCCCAGAGGCCCTTCGTGGCCCAGCAGCGGGGTGGCGCGGGCCATGTTGGTGCCCACCGTAACCGCCCAGAAGCCGAGCTGGTCGTCCGGCAGCAGGTAGCCGGTGAAGGAGAGCAGCATCGTCAGCACCAGCAGGATCACGCCCACGCACCAGTTGAACTCCCGGGGCTTCTTGTAGGAACCCGTCAGAAACACGCGGAACATATGCAGCCAGACGGTGATGATCATCAGGTGCGCCGCCCAGCGGTGCATGTTGCGCAGCAGCTTCCCGAACGGGACATCGTGTTCGAGGTAGAGAATGTCGCGGAAGGCGTCGGCCTTGGTGGGATGGTAATAAAACATCAGAAGAATTCCCGTGAACGTCAGAACGATGAACAGGTAAAACGAGATGCCGCCCATCCCCCAGGTGTAGCTGTAGCGCACGGCGTCGCGATTGACCCGCGCCGGATGCAGGTGCA
Organism: Terriglobia bacterium; assembly: GCA_035560315.1. Taxonomy (GTDB): domain Bacteria; phylum Acidobacteriota; class Terriglobia; order 2-12-FULL-54-10; family 2-12-FULL-54-10; genus DATMAF01. Next base: position 7,471 of record DATMAF010000311.1, read on the forward strand.
GAAAGACATTGGAGATGACCCCCAGCGAGCGGCTCCGCGGCGTTTCATCGTGCTTGACGCGGAACATGGACCGATACAACTGGGTCTTTTCCGGCTGCTTGAGGCCCTTCAGGTCCTGCTGGAACTTTTCCTTCAGCGGCTCGATTTCCTCTTTGACGCGCTCCAGCAGACCGGTGGCGGTTTTCTGCTCCGGTTGTTCCTGTTTGCCTTCCTCAGCCATCGGCCTTCTCCTCTCTGCGCCGCCGCGTCGCGGGCTGTCCCCGAACTACACGCCGCGCAAAATGGCTCCCTCCTCACCAAACTGATCGATCCCGGAAAAGGGATCGCGCTTGTACAGGATGGCGGTGTCCACGACCACTTCGCCAGCGGGAGAGAGCTCAATGTGCGCGCGGTCCATGGGCCGCGGCGCGGGCCCTTCAAAATTCACGCCCTCGCTGTCGTAGCCGCTGCCGTGGCAGGGGCATTTAAACTTGTTTTCCGCCTCTTTCCAATCCGGAGTGCAGCCCAGGTGGGTGCAGCGGGCGTAAATCGCAAACAACCCTTCCGCGTTGCGGACGATCCAGACGCGGGCCGAGTTCTGGAAGCGGGTATCGACCCCGAAGTTGAAATCCGACGGGTAGCCGAGGGTAAAGGTGGTCTTCGGCTCGAACAGGGCGCGCGGAAAGAAAAACCGCAAAAACATCAGCAGGTCCACGCCCAAAAAGCCCAGGATGGAGGCCGTCACCAGCCGCCGGCGCACCTTGCGGACCTGCGGCGGCGGCGGCGCGGGCGACGCATCGCCTTGCTTCCTGCCGAATAAATTGCTCAGAAAACCCATGGCCGCCGTTCCATCTCCTTCTCGATTTCGAGCACGCCACTGCCCTAGCAATGCTCGCTCTGATCTCAATCGCAACCGCCAAACCATTCATTGTTGACTGAGTGTGCGGCCATGTCAAGAGGGAGCGGCGTATTCGGCGGCGGCTTGCGAAAATTTTTCCGCCACGGGATAATCAACCGACGTTACAAGAACGCGCGCCGCCGGGATGCTTCCGGCGGACGGAGGTGCAGGATGAAAGGAATCGTGCTGGCCGGCGGCCTGGGATCGAGGCTGGCGCCGCTCACCAAGATCACCAACAAGCATTTGCTGCCAGTCTACGACGAGCCGATGGTCTATTACCCCATCCGCACCCTGGTGAACGCCGGCATCCGTGAGATTCTGCTGGTTACCGGCGGACAATACGCCGGCGATTTCCTGCGCCTGCTCGAAAACGGCGAGGCCTTTGGTCTGCGCCAGTTGAACTACGCCTACCAGGTCGGGGAAGGCGGCATCGCCGCCGCGCTGCGGCTGGCCGAGCCCTTCGCGGACGGCGAGCCGGTTTGCGTCATCCTGGGCGACAACATCATTGAAAAAGGCATCCGCCACGCGGTGGAGGAGTTTGGCCGCCACCCCTCGGGGGCTCATATTCTGCTCAAGGAAGTTCCCGACCCGAACCGCTTTGGCGTTCCGGTTTTTGAAAGCCAGCAGCCGGGGGCGCGCATCATTCGCATTGAGGAAAAGCCCAAGAATCCCGGCTCCCACTACGCCGTCATCGGCATCTATTTTTATGATTCCACCGTCTTCCGACGCATTGACACGCTGGTGCCCTCGGCGCGCGGCGAATTGGAGATCACCGACCTCAACAACAGCTATCTGGCGGAGGGCAAGCTCAGCTACAGCATCCTGGATGGCTGGTGGACAGACGCCGGAACCTTCGAATCGCTGCGGCTCGCCACCAATCTGGTTGCCGAACTGCGCGCCAACAGGGCCGCGCCCCAATCGGCGCTGGCCGGCCCGCCCCCGGCGGTTTCCGCCAAACGCTAGCCGGTGTTCTCGCTGGAATAGGTCGGGAACTGCGGTCCCACAAAGCGCACCGCCACGAAAAATTGCTCGGGAGCCTCTTGCCGGGTCCGCACCACTTGCCCGCGGGTCTGGAACGAACTCTGCGAGCCGGTCAAGTGCCGGAGGATTTCGATGTTCAGCTCCGCTCCCTCGGCAATCTCGTGGGACGTGTAAAACGAACATCCCCCGCGGCTGACATCGTTGGAGTGGGTCATTTCTTCAAAGGGCAGCCCGTGGCGGTTGTGGCCGCTGATGAATACGTCCAGTGCAACGCCAATGCGGTGCTGCCGTCGCTGCTGCTCAGCCATGGCGATTCCCCCTGCGCCTTCCCTTGCTCACAGCATACTACGTCCCCTCCCCAAATGGCCCGCCCGCTCCCAGCGCGGGTTCTCTATCTAGAAACTCTCCCGGCCCGGAATTTTCTCTTGACCTGCAATCTGAGGCTCACTAGAATCGTCGCAAGTTTTTGACAATGAGGGGGATACATATGGCGGCAGGGATGGGGATTGCGATGCTGTTCTGGCTGGCGATTGCCGTGCTCATGATCGCCTCGCTGTGGGTCGTATTCACCAAGGCCAGCAAGCCGGGATGGGCTTGCCTCGTGCCGATCTACAACATCATCGTCTTGCTGGAGATTGCGCGCAAGCCGTTGTGGTGGATTGTCCTGATGCTGATCCCGTTGGTCAACATCGTGATTGCAATCCTGGTGGCCATTGAGATCGCGAAGCAATTCGGAAAGTCGGCCGGCTTCGGCATCGGGCTGGTGCTGCTCCCCTTCATCTTCTATCCCCTGCTGGCTTGGGGAGACGCTCGCTACCAGCCGCAGGGCTAGCGGCTGGTCGTCGGTGCGATCGGAAGACAAAGCCGGGAAGGGCGCTAATCCTCCGGCGCGGTGGTGGCGGTGTCGGCGGCGGCCGGAGAGGCCGGCTCGCCGGAAAGAAATTTGGATACCTTCAGCAGGGGCCGGCCAAGCGAAGGGAAAAATCCCGTCCATTCCCCTTCCAGCGCCAACTCCTTGGCGATGAGGGCTTGCATTCCCTGGAGTTTGGAGTCCAGGTCGTCGATGTAATGAAGCAGCAGCGCCTCGGGAAACATCGGCAGCTTCGGCGAGCCAAACTCGTAGTGGCCGTGGTGGCTGATGATGAGGTGCTCCAGCAACGTCTGCAACGGCCGGGGGAAACCGGGCATCTCGGCCAGTTTCTTGTGCAGAATCTCAATCTCCAGCGTCATGTGGCCCAACAGTTGTCCCTCGGAGGTGTATCCGAACGAGCGGGAGTAAGAAAGCTCATAAATCTTTCCCAGATCATGCAACAGCACCCCGGCAATCACCAGGTCCTCGTTCAATCCGGCATAATTCTGAAGCACCAGACGGGCCAGCCGGCAAAGCGAAAGAATGTGTTCCAGCAGACCGCCGATATAGGCATGGTGGAGGCTTTTGGCCGCCGGCGCCAGCCGTAGACGGCCGGCAATCTCCGGGTCTTGAAGGATTCTGGAGAGCAGGTCATGGAGATGCGGATCCCGGACCGCCGCCACGACCTCCTGCAACTCTTGCCACATTTCCTCCGGGTCGCGCGCCGAGCGCGGAAAGAAATCGCTCAGATCCACCTCATGATCTTCCAGGCGGCGCAGCTTGTGGACGGTCAACTGCGGCTTCTTGCGGAACACTTGCACCGCGCCCTTCACTTTGACGAAATCGTCGCGCTCGAACAGCGGGCCGTATTCTTCCACGTTTTCCCAGATTTTGGCTTCCACCTCTCCGGTCTTGTCCGACAAGCAAAGCGCCAAGTAGCCTTCCCCGGTCTTCTTGAAGCGGACGTCCTTTGACTGAACCAGGAAGGAGGAGGTGATGATCTGATTGGGTTGGAGGTCGCTGACGTAAATTTCTTTCATGCGGGCGTCGCCGTCGTAAAGCTCACCGGGCGCTGGCCGCCGGGGGCGCAGCAGGAGCGGCGCCGGTGTCGATGTATCCCGGCTTGACGGAGATATAGCTTTCCTGCCGCAACTGCCGCAGATACTCCCGCATGGCCGGCTGGATGCGCTCCAGATACAGCCGTTCATGGATGCGGCTCTCGGCCTCCGCCAGCGGCGGCACGCCGGCCTGCGTGCGCGACAGCAGCTTGAAGATCATGAACCCATAGCGCGTCTCCACCAGATCGCTGATCTGGCCCTTTTGCAGCGGAGCGATCGCCCGTTCAATTTCCGGGCTGAGCGAACCGTCCTCAAAAAAACCGGCGTTGCCGCCCTGGCTGGCCGAGGCGTCATCGGAGTACTGGCGGGCCAGTTGGGCAAAATCTTCGCCGGCCTTCGCTTTTGCCAGCGCTTCTTCGGCCTTCCGGCGCAATGCGGGCAACTCCTCGGCGGGTTTTCCCTCCGTGGAGATCAGGATTTGCTGCAAGGAAACGCCGGCGGGCTGCCGCAACTCCTCTTGGTGCTGCTCATAATAGGTTCGGATTTCCTCCGGCGTGACCTGAACCCGCGAGCCCACCTCCCGCTGGATGACCCACTGCGTCAGGAAGCTGTCGCGCAGATTCTGCTTGAAGTCCTCGTAGACCAGGCCTTGCTGCACCACCGCCTCTTCCAGCGCCTCCATCGAGGGCAGGTTCATGTTCTGGCGGATTTCGTCCAGCCGTTTGATCACTTCGGTGTCGGCGTTGAGGCCCAGCTCGGCCGCTTTTTGCACCAGCAACTCGTGATCGATCAAATCGCGCAGAACATGCTGGGCTTGCTCCCGGAAGCGCGCTTCCAGGTCCAGGCCGGTGGCGCCGGACTGCTGCAACTCCTGGCGCAGGGCCGCCAGGCTGCGGTTATACTCCGACAACACGATGATCCGGTCGTTGACGTGGGCAATGATCTCTTCGATCACATCGCCGGGAGAAGCTGCCGCCGGGAACGACGCCAGCCCAAGCGCGAGAACTGCCGCCCCAACTTGTTGCCATCGCCGCATCCGAGTCCTACCGTGAGTTTAAGTATAGGGCAGCCTTCGGAATCCGGCAACCTCTTCCCCGCGGCCAGCGGAGCGGCCAGCGGGCTTCAGACCGCACCTTGACCCCGGCGGAGAGTTCCACTACGTTGGGGGCATGAAGGAGAGCAAGGTGCCGCGGGTGCCGGCCGTCATGCGCGGGCTGCAAATCCTGGAATTGCTGGCGGGAGAAAAGAAGCGCTGGACGACCACCGAGGTCAGCCGCAAGCTGAAGATTCCCAAGAGTACAACCAGCTACCTGCTGCATACCCTGCTGGCCAGCGGCTATCTCGTGCGGGAGGAGGACGGCTTCTATCGGCTGGGGATGAAGCTGCTGGCCCTCGGAGGGCAGGCGCTCCGGGGAATCGAATTGCGGGAGGTGGCCGTGCCGCGCCTGCGGCGCCTCACCGC
>DATMAF010000312.1:0-3191 GCA_035560315.1 Terriglobia bacterium
CCATCCGCCTCCAGGCCGATCAGCACGGACCAGCAGCCGTTCCCCCGCACATAGTCCCGAGTCCCGTCGATCGGGTCAACGATCCACCGCCGCCCGGATCGGGACGGGGTTTCGCCCCACTCCTCCCCCAGGATCCCGTCCTGGGGAAAGGCGTCGCGCAAGATGCTTGTGATGATCCTCTCGCTCTCCCGGTCGGCTTGGGTCACGGGCGAGCCGTCTGCCTTGGTGTCCGCCGTGATCCCGCCGGCCCGCCGGCGCAGCGCCGCTTCTGCCGCTTGCCGGGCCGCCCGCTCCATCATCACCAGCTCACGTTCCAGTCCCATCAGCGGGAATTTTACCCTGGCGGACCAATGCTTTGACGTGTAAGCGCTGTCAACGCCAAATAGAAATGTCCGGTCGCCTGCCAAGTAGAAATGTCCGGTTGGGAGGGGACCGCTGGAGCGGGCGTGATAGAGTGGAGAGCGTCGGCGGCGGGGTCGCGCCCGCGGCCGATGCCCAAGGCCGAGGCGACGGAGCTGGCTCCGAAAAAATCGGCTGCCCACCAGAACCCCCTGGAGAGCGGCTCTGCCAGGGGGTTTTGGTTTTGGGGTTTGACGTTAGCCATATTTTTTTGGTGAAGCTCTGGAGCGGAGGCCTTGGGCGAGCCAAACGCGAGGTCGGCCGGGCGGGGTTGGCCCGGCCCTTCCGAACGGATTTTAAGGTTCCTGGGCAGGCACTTCCGGAACCGTGGCGGCTCTCCAGATCGGCAAGCTCTGGTGCAAGTGGAAGTCGTCCATCCAACGGCTCCGTGCCTTCGCGGGGCGCACCTTCGCTTTCTGGGCGGCCGGCCGCGCCGCCTCGGAGCGGCGCTGGGGCGCCGGAGGGGGGCAGTGCCGAAAGCGCAAATAGCGGCCCTGGAAGGCCACGGCGAGCGCCCCATCCAACCGCCGCTCGACCCGCAGCAGGGCCCCGCGCAGGCCGGCACAGATTTCCGCACGCTCGATCTGATAGACCTTCCCGTCCAGGCGAAACGTGTAATCGCGCAGCACGCGACGGGTTTCTACGATGCTGAAGATCGCATCCAGGTTGTGGGCTCGGTCCAGTTTGCGATGGGCATCGTCGGGATGCGCCGGCTCCACCGTGCAGGTAGCTTCCCACCAGGGGAGAAACACCTCTTCCAGCACCCGGTTGGCCTGTTCCAAGGTGCACGCGCCGGCCACGCGCAGTTCCTTTACCAGCCGATCTTGCGCCGTCTGGAAGCTCCTCTCCACGCGTCCCTTGGCCTGGGGCGAGTGGGCGGCGATTAACGTCACCCCCAGTTCCTGCAGCGCTCGGCCGATCTGGGTTAGAGGCCGTTCGGCGCCCTCGCGGCCCACGGCCGACTCGCCGCGGCGGATCTTCGGCGCCGTTTGAAACATGCTGTCCTGGTCGGCATAACAAGCCACCATCCGGCCATACCGCTCGATCCACGCCCGCGCCAGACGCAGGTTCTCGACGGTCGTATCGTGCCGGACAAAGCGCGCCCGCAACCGGCTGGTGGCATCGTCCAGCATATGGATCAGGTAAATCCGCTCCCCGCGCCCCTCCAGCCAGTCGTGATCGCTGGTGTCCCATTGCACCAATTCCCCAAACCGGCTCCGCCGCGGTCGCCACAGATGCACCGGCCCGCTGCGCCGCTTCCGGGCTCGCCATAACCCTGCCGCCACCATCTGCTTCCGCAGGCTCTCCCGCCCGATCCGAATCCGGTATTTGCGGAATAAATGTTCGCTCGCCAGCGTCGGACCGAATCCCCGATACACCGGCTGCGAGAGAATCCCGACGATCCGCTTCTGTAGCTGCTCGCTTATCCGGCGGTTCGACGGCCGTCCTCGCAGACCATGGATCACCGCCCGGTCCCCTTCCGCCTTTAGTCGCCGGACCAGCCGCCGCACCTGCCGTTCGCTGATCCCCAACTCCTCGGCCGCCTGCCGCTGCGTGATCCCCCCTCTCTTCACCTTCCGTAGTGTCACCAGCCGGTCTCTGTCCCGCTGCGTCATCATCAGGGCTCCTGGTTGCATCCCTCCAGGGTGACCCTGTCAACAGGACATTTCTATGTGGCACGAACCGGACATTATCACGTGGCGGCGACAGACCCCAAACTAACGATTGACGGACGCCGCTTTCCGGCCTATACTCAGACCGACCAGGGGGGTGTGAGATGGGGCTGAGATGTTGGTCGTTTCTCCTCATGGCAGCGGCGGCCTGGGGCCAAACGTTCACCGGCTCGATCCGGGGAACGATCACCGACTCCACGCAGGCCGCCGTTCCCAGCGCAAGGATCACGGCCACGGATGTGGACCGCAACGTGGCATTCACCACCACGACCGACTCGGTCGGGCGGTACATCTTTCCCGGACTGCCGCCGGCGCAGTACGTATTGAGCGTCGAGGCGGCCGGCTTCCGGAAGGCCACCCAGCCTGCCTTTCGGCTGGAGGTGCAGCAGCAGGCGACCATCGACGTGCAGTTGACGCTCGGCGAGGTGACGACCACGGTGGAGGTGGAGGGGTCGGCGCCGCTCCTCAACACCACAGCGGCGGCGCTGGGGCAGGTGGTGGAGAACCGGTTCATCATGTCCACGCCGCTCAGCACGCGCAACCCGCTCAGCCTGATCCTGCTGGCGCCGGGGATTGTGCCTACGGGGAGCGGGACCAACTTCGTCTCCAGCGGTGTGCGGAACAACGCTTCCGAGGTGCTGCTGGACGGCGTGCCGCTTACCGGAATCGAGCAGAACGGCGGCGTCACGGACGTGAAGTACACGCCGACCGTGGATGTCATCGAGGAGTTCAAAGTCCAGACCAACTTTTTCAGCGCCGAGTTCGGCAACTCGGGCGGCACGGTGATCAACGTGGTCTCCAAGAGCGGCACCAATCAGGTCCACGGGGTCGGCTACTACTTCCGGCGGGACAACGCTCTGAACGCCAACAACTGGTTCTCCAACGCCCGGGGCGGAAGCCTTCCGGACTCTACGCGCGACAACTTTGGCGGCACCATCGGCGGGCCTGTGTACCTTCCCAGGATCTACAACGGGAAGAACCGGACCTTCTTCTTTGCGGACTACGACCGCGTGAAGCAGTCCAGCGCCACGTCGCAGACCGCCAGCGTGCCGACGGCGCAACAGTTGGCGGGGGACTTTTCCGACACGCGCCTGAACAACGGCGCGCTGGTTCCGATCT
>DATMAF010000313.1:0-3933 GCA_035560315.1 Terriglobia bacterium
AGAGAAATACAGCGGTTCAGTCCATTGTTAAGGAGGCTTCACGGTGACTCTGGCTGTCGCACACTACCCGGCTGAAGGTAGAACTCACGTTGATTCTTCACAGGGAACCTCCAAATTTCGGAAGGGTCCCCTTCCTAAGACGAGCAGGCCGGCAACATTAGTTCCGTCCCGCGGAACAACCACGCCCCCGGATCGTCAGGGCCTGCTCATGCTGCACTTGCCCCAAGTCCGGCTGGTTGCCCGGAGCATCTGGGACCGGCTGCGGTTCGCGGTGGAGCTGGATGACCTGATTGGATACGGCACCATCGGGCTGCTGCGCGCCGTGGAGCGCTTCGACCCGCAGCGCGGCATCCTGCTGAAGACATACGCCGAGCACCGCATTCGCGGCGCTATCCTGGACGGATTGCGCGGCATGGACTGGCTGCCGCGGAGCGCCCGCCAAAAGGAGCGCCAGCGGGAGGGAAGTAACGGCGCCATGGAAACATGCTCGCGGGATCGTTCCGCCGGCCGGCGGAAACGTGTTTCCTCCCGCGGCGAAGGGCAGCCCCTTCCGGCCCGCCACGATGTTCCCAGCATGAAGTCGGTTTTCCCCAGCGGAAACCTGGGGGACTTGCAGAAACTGGCGGAATCGGTTCAGGCGCGCCGGGGTTTAAGCTGGAATGGTACGGATCCCGAATCGCTGTATGCACGCAAGGAAGCCTATGAACGGCTGGCGGCGGCCGTGGCGCAACTGCCGCGGCGGCATCAGCAGGTCCTGAAGCTGTATTACGAGCACAATTGCAGCATGAAGCAAATAGGCTGTTTCTTGCAGGTGCACGAATCGCGCGTCTCGCAGTTGCATGCCGCCGCCATCGCCCGATTGCGCAAACAGCTGGCCGGCCTGCAAAAGAGCCCGGACGAACTGCGGAAGCCGCCGGCGCGCTATAGCGCAGCCTGCTATGAGGAAGCGGATTCCAGAAGCCGTCTCACGGCCTGAAAATCTTCCTCGGTGTCGACCCCGATGGTGTCCTGCGTCGTTTCCGACACCAGGATGGGGATGCCGTTTTCCAGGAAACGCAACTGTTCCAGCCTTTCGGCCTGTTCCAGCGGCGCGGGCGCGAGCCGGACGTACTGTTCGAGCGCTGCCCGGCGGTAGCCATACAGCCCCAGGTGCTTGTAATAGACGGCCGGCGCGCCCGGGTCGCGGCGGTGGGGGATCGGGGCGCGGGAAAAGTACAATGCCCGCCCGCTGCGGTCCGTCACCACCTTCACGATGTTGGGATTTGCCGCGGAGGCCGCCTCCAGGGCGACCTTCAGGGTGGTGACCTGGAAGCCGTTGCCGGCAAGAAACGGCTCGGCCAGCAACTGCACATGGGCTGCTGTCAACAGCGGCTCGTCCGCTTGCAGATTGAGATAGACGTCGGCGGGGATCTCCTGCATCGTCTCGTGAATCCGCTCCGTCCCGCTGCGATGCGCCGCCGAGGTCATGCAGGCGGGGATGCCGTGCTGCGCGCAATAATCCCGCACGCTCTCGGCGTCGGTAGCGACCACCAGCTCGTCCAGCAAAGGGCAGCCGCGCGCGCGCTCATAGACGTGATGCAGCATGGCGCGTCCGGCCAGCCTCCGCAGCACCTTGCCCGGCAGCCGCTCCGAGTGCAGGCGCGCCGGGATAATCCCCACGATCCGCAGCGTTTTCGTTGTGGTCATGCTATTGGTCTTTCCGGCCCCTCCGGGGCGAACAACAGTATATGCGATGCCGGCGCCGTCGGCTTCCGCGGGCGTCGCCGGGCGTGCATTCCCGATCCCCATCCGCCCCCTTCCTGCTTTTGTTGCCGCGCAAAACGGCGTGTGGGAAGCGGCCAAATGCGGTATTCTGCTTAGGCCGGGACGGGTCTGGAAACGATTTCCGATGGACGGTCGATGGCTGGGATGCGAGCCGGGCCATATCGAAACGCGATGGCAGGGGCGTTCTGCGCTTGGTGCCTGGCGGTTGGCGGGTGGGCGGCGACCATCTCCGGCATCGTTTCTGACGGAGACGGAACCGCCGTGGCGGGAGCCCAGATCGGCGCCCGGCAACTGGAATCGAATCTCCTGTTTCAGGCCGTCTCCGGCGAGGACGGCTCCTTCCGGCTGGAATCGCTGCCCGCGGGCCTTTACTCCATCACCGTGCGGCGAGCCGGGTTTGCCGATTTTTTCCAGGAAAACATCCGCCTCGCCGACGGCAACGGGACGCTGCGGTTGAACTTCCGCTTGCGGGCCGCCGAGGGCCAGACGGTGGTGCGCGGCGAGGAAGAACTGAATCCCAACCAGTTTGTCCTCCGGCTGGACACGAACGAAATCCTCCGCGAACTGCGGCGGCGCGGCGCCAGCGCCGATCTCCCGCGCGAATTTCGCGCCGAGCAGAACTACTTTGGCGGGGTCTACGGCCAGCCCTTGCGGGAGGTCGAATGGCTTCGGCCGCGGACTCCGCTGCGGGAGTTCCACGGCACGCTGTACGAGAATCATCAGAATAGCGCGGTCGCCGCCCGGACCTTTTTTACCGTCGGGGATTATCTCCCTTCCCGGCGCAATCAGTATGGCTTCACGGTGAACGGCCCGCTGGCAAGGCCGGGCGCTTCGTTCAACGCGGCCTGGAGCCAGTTGCGGGACACCGGATACGTCAACGGCAACGTGCAGATTCCGCGGCCGGAGGAGCGGACGCCCTTGACGGCCGACCCGGCCCGGCGCGCCGTCATCCAGGCGCTGCTGGCCGCCTATCCGCAAGGTCCGCCGAACCGCGCCACGCCCAGTTCGCCGCGGCTCCACAATACCAACGCCATCCGGGACATCACCAGCACCGCGTTTTCCACCCGCCTGGACCTGCGCTGGCGCGAACGCAACCAGATCGTCTTCGAGCAGCGCTTCCGGGACGATACCGAGGAGCCCTTTGAGCTCATCATCGGGCAGAACCCGCTGACGCTGATGCGCCCGCAGAGCTATCACCTGCATTACAGCCGCACCCTCTCGCCGCGCACCGTCGGCCGCTTCTCGTATCACTACGACCGGCTGGCGGCGTCCATCGAGGTGACCGATTCCTACCGCGACTTGCTGGCCCCGCTGGGATACGATCCGGCTCCCAACTTTGGTCCCGGCGACTTCAGCGGCCTGGGCCCCAATACGGACTATCCCTTTGAGCGCATCGAAAACCGTTTCTACTTTGCGCCTGAGCTCAGCTACACCGCCGGCCGGCACAGCCTGGCAATGGGGGCGATGTTGAACCGCATCCAGTTCAACGATTCCTTGAATGAAGGTTCGCGCGGCACCTTTGCGTTTCAGAACAACGTCTGTCCGGACAATCCCCACCTGGCCGACGGGGAGACGCAAGAGGCGTACCTGAACTTTCTGTGGGGCTGCCCGAGTTCCTACGAGATCGGCCTCGGCGATGCCTATCGCGGCTTCCGCCATTGGGAGCACGCGTTTTACTTCCAGGATACGTTCCGCTGGCGGCCGGAGTGGACCTTCTCGCTGGGCCTGCGCTATGAGATCATGACCAAGCCGTTCGAGGTGAACGGCCGCACGCCCATCGCCTTCGACGCCGACGCCAACAATTTCGCGCCGCAATTCGGCTTCGCCTGGAATCCGGGCCGCGGCCGCACCGTGGTGCGCGGAGGCTACGGGATCGCTTTCGGCGCCATCCATCCGCTGCTATACCAGCGGGCGCGCTTCAACCCTCCCGACCTGCTGCTGGTCCAGGTGCAGTTCCCGGACCTGCTCAACCCCCTTTCCAAGGCGCAGGATTCGGCCGTGGGCGGCAAGCGCTCGGAGCTGAAGATCAACAGCCCGGATCTGACGTCTCCCTACGTGCACCTGTACACGTTGCAACTCCAGCGCGAGCTGCCTTCGAATTTCACGCTCACGGCGGGATACGTCGGCGAGCGCGGCATCAAGCTGCCGGTTCGTATTGTCGGCAATCGC
>DATMAF010000314.1:0-4100 GCA_035560315.1 Terriglobia bacterium
TCCACGGCGCTATCGCCTCCGCCGACAACCAGAATATTTTTGTGGACGTAGTGGTCCGCTTCCATCAGGCGGTACATCACTTTTGGCAATTCCTCGCCCGGGATGCCCAGCTTGCGCGGCGTACCTGTGCGGCCCAGGGCGAGGATCACGGCCCGTGCGCGGTACTGTCCCTTGCCGGTGGCCACGACAAAGAGGCCGTCTTCGCCGCGTTGCACGTGCTCCACGCTTTCGCCCGTGCGGATGTTGCAATCGGTCCGCTGCAACACTTTGTTCCAGAACGCCAGCAGGTCTTCCTTGGACAGTTCGGTCTTCCGGAATTTTCCGTAGAGCGGAAAGGCCACGGGGCTGGTCATTACCAGCTTCTGGCGGGGATACTTGGCCACGGTGCCGCCGATTTCGTCGCGCTCGATGGTCAGGTAGCGCATGCGGTGCTCTGCGACACGCAAGGAGGCGCTGATTCCGGCCGGTCCGGCGCCCACGATGATCACGTCGTAAACGCCGGAATCGGCCGCCACGGCCGACGCGCGGGCCAGCCGGTCGCGGATCGTATCAATGCAGTCGCGTCCCTGGTTGACGGCGTTCTTGATGAGCGCCAGCCCACCCAGTTCGCCGGCGATGAACAGGTTGGGGATGCTGGTTTCGTATTCCGGAGTAAGGTAGGGCATGTCCGCGCTCATGCTGGGGCTGGCCATGACCATCGTAATAGCGCCCACCGGGCACGCCTCGGCGCACAAACCGTGGCCAATGCACTTGTACCCGTTGACGATAACGGCCTTGCCGCCCAACATTGCCAGCACGTCGCCCTCGGGGCACACCGCGGTGCAGGACTGGCAGCCAATGCAGTCGGTGGGATCAATGTGCGGATGCTGTGCCTTCGGACCTTCCGAAAACAGCCTTCCTTTTTCCGCTGCTTGCTGGGCGCGAATGGCCCGCTGCCTCTGGCGCCGCAGATACCACCCCATCGGCCCGGCCAAGACCACCGCATAAAACAGGTAAGAAATAATCGCAGAGACCATCGCCGCGCATTTCCCGCCTTAGAAATAGCCGAACAGCAGCACAGTCGCCACGTGGATCAGCGCCAGCGCCGCCAGCGAGTAGCTGAACGGCCGGTGGATGACATGCCAGAGGTGAAACACTGCCTGCGCTTTGCTCAGGAAGCTGATCTTCATGCTCAACCAAGCCTGCTTGCGAACGGTTGCAATAACCATTTCTAAATCCTTTGGTGCGAACGGGAGCAGGCCGCCCAGGCTCAGCAGAATCATGCGAGCCGGGAGCGCTTTTCTCCGCAGGCGGCTGACTTGAAACGGCCGCTGCGCATCCAGCCAGATCATGGTTCCCAGCGCCGCCCCCAGCGACATCCGCTGCACCTGTTCCGGCCCCGGGAGGCGAAACAGCGGCGCCAGATCTGCCGCCGAGAGCAGACGCTGGCTTTCCAGTTTGGCCGCCAGAGCCTCGCGCGCCGCTTCCATTTCCTTCATTGACAACTCGGCGGCCGTCATGCTGCGGGGAATCTGGCCATAGAAGTAACGTCCCACGAAGCCGCTCATGACCACCGTCCACATGACCCAGAAGGCCACGCCCGCAAGCCCCTGCAGCTTGAAGGAGGAATGGAACGTGACCAACAACGGTCCGGTAATGCCGAGCAGGATGTGAAAGTCCAGCCAGTGGCGCGTGTTGCCGATCGCTCGCAGCCAGGGCCAGTGCTTCCGAATGCCGTACAGATACAGCAGCGCCATGCATCCCAAGCCGATTTGTCCCAGGCGAATGCCAATGGCTCCGCTGGGGCGCAACAGCGCGTGGAGCGGATCGCCAATGCGCTCGCTCAGCGGGGCCGTGTAGTAGCGGGCGCCGTAGAACGCGATGGCCAGCAGGACGCCTGCTGACCCGACAACCGCCAGCAGCATCCGCCAGCGGTGGCCGCGCTCCGGATCGGCCGCCGGTTTTGTTTTGGCTGCGCGCAGAACCTGGGTTGCCAACGCGACGCTCCTGACCTTAGTCCGGGACATCCAATTGCAGCTTGACGTCCACGGTGAATCGCCGGAAGGCTTCGAAGCGATGCGTGTTGCGCCACTGCTGCCGGGAGGTCCGGGCTTCAATCACCGCGCTCTGCGGCAGCAAGTGGGAGTGGTCGGAACCCTCCAGATCGGTTAGGGCATATGCGACGTCGCTGTTCAAAGCCTCGATGCCCAGCGCCGCCAGCGGTTTTTTCAGGCGGGCCTGGATGCGCAGAACGTTGCCGCTGTGGGCGTCCACCCAGGCCGTCCCCGTCCATTCGATCGGCACATTTCCATCGCGCGTTTGCAAGACGGAAGGCGTGGACATTCCTTCGCGGTGCGTAAATTGAATCCGAAGGACGCCGGCCTCCTGCAAGGAGTCGCCCGGGGCAAGTGCAAATTGGAAACTGGGCTGAAAATGCGGATGGAAGATCAGCACCAGGGTCGAGAACCCTTCGCTGACCAGCAGGGAATGCTTCGGCTTGCCGGGCGGCTCCTGCTGCGGTGTCCGGAATTCCTGGATGGCGATTCCCGCTCCCTCGCGGGCGAGGGCAATGGTGTAGTCGTAAACCGTGCGTCTTTCTTCCAGGCGCTTTCCGCGAGCATCCAGCTTCGCCTGGACCACCGTTTCCTTACAGGTAACCATCGGCAGATCCTTCCAGAAGCTCTCGGCCTGCCGCGCCAGGCGCTGCACGATTTCCTCAACCGCGGGCCGGTCCGCCGCGCTGCGCGCCGGCGGCACGAGTCCCCATAGCGCAAGCGCCAGGCCGATCTCCGGCAAACAGGGGGCCAGCCGCCGCCAAGGCCGCCGCGGAGCGTTAGAGCCGGTAACCCAGGCTGAAAAACCACTGGTCATAATTCTGCGCCTGTCCACGATACAGCGTTCCGCCGGCGCCCAGAACATAGTGCCTGCCGAGGAACCAATCCAGATTGGTGTTTAGCCACTGCGTCCGGTTCTGGATCGTGAGGGCGGAGTGGAAATTCTGCCGCCCAACCTGCACTTCCAGATGGAAGACCTCTCCCACCACACGGCTGATCGATGCCGACTGGTAGGCGCCGCTGCCGAAGGAACTGGTGAATCGCGACAAGCGGACGTCGGTGCGCAGGCCGAGGCCGGGAATCCGGTCCACGGTCGCCCCGTATTGGTAGTTCCAGGAGGGGGTGGCATCGCCCTGGCGGTCGCTTCGTCCCAGGCTGGCATACAGCGTCAGGAGGGGAATGGGCCGCAGCCGGACGCCGCCGCTCAAGCCCTGGAACAGCACCTTGTCGATCAGCCCGGTTCCAATCAAGCGGGGATCCGAGGTGGGCACCGTCTGGAAATAATTGTGGCTGAGATCGAACGAGAGATACGCGGCGGGCTGCGCCCGGAAGGTCAGGAAACTGCGGGTGAGCGCGATCCCGCTTTCCGCCGCCGCGAACTCCCCGCGGCGGTGGTAATCCACTTCCGCGTTGTGATAGATGCTGAGCACGCGGGTCAGCAGAAGATTCTGCTCTGAAAACAGAAAATAGCGTTCCGGGCGGCCCTCCAGCCGGGTCTGCGCGACGCCCACGGTGCTGGAATAACGCCAGGACTCAAAGCTGCCCGCCTCCCGGTTGCCGAAAACGCCGAACATCTGCCGGTCGGGGTCGAAATTCCAGGCGGTCGGATCCGGCGTCGTGCCGGCAAAGACGCCAAGGGTCGTTGCGTTTCCGATCCGCCGCCCGAAGTAGCCGCCGTCCAGCGTGCTGAGACTGCTGGCAAACGGCAGCAGCAGGCGGCCAAAGCCGGCCACGTTCCGCGACTGTGGATTGTGATAGCTCAGGCTGATGTGGTAGGTCCGGCTCAAAAGGTCCGAGAGCGTTTCGGTTTGCGACGCGGCGCGATGGGAGGTTCGTCGTCCCCGCCAGTAGCCGGAAACGTTCCAGTAAGTGCCCCCCAGCCGGGTCATGTTGGCGCGCACCGAAACGCCCTCTTGCGAGGAGCGCCCGCCGGCGTCGCCGCGATCCACAATGCCGCTGTATTCCAGGCTTACGCTGGCATGCAGCCGGTTGATTTCCGGCAGCGGCGGGCGGGGCACCTCGGCGCGCTGGTCCTGTTCCAGGGCTTCTTCGTCCGTGAAGCGGATG
>DATMAF010000315.1:0-7920 GCA_035560315.1 Terriglobia bacterium
CCCAATCCCGGATCACGAGGCAGCGTCCGGAAGGCGCTGCCGGTGGTAGAATATCCCTAGAAGGGGTCCCAGGAAGCTCCGGGGCGGGTGCAAGGAGGAGTTATGTACCTGCTCTCTCGCGTCAAGCAGTACCTCGATAAGGAAGGTGTCCCCTACGAACATCACGTGCACCGGACCGCTTATACGGCGCAGGAAGTTGCCGCCGAAGAGCACATTCCTGGAAAGATGATGGCCAAGACGGTCTTGCTGAAAACGGCCACCGGCTTGGTGATGGTGGTGCTTCCGGCCTCCTCGCGTCTGGACCTGGAAGCGGCGCGCCGGATTCTGGGGGATCCGGAAGCGCGGCTGGCTTCCGAGTTGGAGTTCACCGGCGCGTTCCCGGATTGCGATGTCGGCGCCATGCCGCCCTTCGGGAACTTGTATGGAATCCCCGTCTATGTGGATGCCGCGCTGGCCGAGGACGAGGAGATTGTCTTCAATGCCGGCACGCACCAGGACTCCATCCGCATGAAATACGCCGATTTTGCGCGCTTGGCCAAGCCGACCGTCGGGGGGCTGGCCCTGAGCCGGGCGGCGTAGGAAGCGCCTCGGTCCACGGGCGTTGGAGTCGCGGGGAAGCAGGCCCAGGGGATGCTATGCTTGCCGGGAAGCGGCCGGCGCGAAGGCTTGGCGTGTGAGCAGCGGGGGCAGTTCCTCGAATGAGCCGGCGTGCAGCAGGCGCGGATGCGGCTCCACCGGATGATCCTCATGATCCCAGGTGATGGGGTGGGGCAGGTACACCGCCCAGAGCCCCGCCTGAAGCGCCGGCACCACATCGGAGCGGGGGCTGTTGCCAATCATGCAGGTCTGTTCGGCAGCCAGCCCATGTTCCCGCAGCAGCGAGCGATAGGCGGAGGCGTCTTTTTCCGCGACGATGACAACGCGGTCGAAATAAGGGCGCAGGCCGGAGCGTTGCAGCTTGCCGGCCTGCTCGGACAGGTCGCCCTTGGAAAAGAGCAGCAGCCGGTAGTGCCGGCGCAGCATCGGGAGTGTGGAGCGGACGCCGGGCCGCAGCTCCACCGGATGATGAAGTAAGCGCTCGCCGATGCGTTCGATGCCCTCCAGATAGCGCGCCCCATCGCTGCCGCGATAGAGCCGGCAGCAAGTTTCCTTCAGGGCATAGATGAAGTTGCGAGAGCCATAGCCACCGATGGGGATCATCTCCCGTTCCACCTGGCGCAGCGTTTCGCGGACCAGCGCGGCCTCTGCCACCGCCGGCCGCATCAGCTCCAGAAATTCGTCAATGGCCCGCTCGAAATAAACGTTGTTTTCCCAGAGCGTGTCGTCGGCGTCGAAGATCAGGCACTGTTCCATGGCGGTCCGAGGTGCTCCCGGCCCTACCGAAAGCGGTAGGTGATCCGCCCGCGCGTCAGGTCGTAGGGGGACAGTTCCAGCGTGACACGATCCCCGGGGAGGATGCGGATGCGGTTCTTGCGGAGGCGTCCGGAGAGATGCGCCAGCACCACCTGCTTCTGTTCCAGTTGGATGCTGAACATGCCTCCGGGAAATTTCTCCAGCACCGTGCCCTGCACTTCGATGCCTTCTTCTTTGAGATTCTCTTCCGGTTCCTTCTTCGTTTTCTCAAACGATCTCTTCTTGGCCATAATCTCCTGTGACAGCCAGGGCGGCTCGCCTCCCTGCCTTCCGACGTTTCCGAACGCGCGCCGCCGGGCGTCCTGCGCTCTTCATCGTATCACCGCTCTGGGCTGGCGGTCGAGCCCGCGGTGACCTTGCGAGGAAAACAGGCTGGCGGGACATTCCGCGGCAGAGGCTACGCTTTTTTCAATATCAACAGCCCCAGCGGCGGCAACCGCAGTCGCAGCGAATAGGGACGACCATGCCACGGTTCGGCGACCGCCGGCACGCCGCCGGCGTTGCCGCAGTTGGAGCCGCCGTAGAATTCCGAGTCGCTGTTCAGCAGTTCGCGGTAAACGCCTGCTTCCGGCACGCCGACGCGGTAGCCCTCCCGCGGCACCGGCGTGAAGTTGCACACGATCACCAGGAAATCGCCGGGATCCTTGGCCCGCCGCAGGAAACACAGCGTGCTTTGTTCCCAGTCGTGGAAATCGATCCATTCGAAGCCGGCCGGATCAAAATCCTTTTCGTAGAGCGCGGGCTGGGAAGCATACAAGCGGTTCAAGTCCTTCACGAATTCCCGCAGGCGGCGGTGGGGCTCGAACTGGCAGACCCACCAGTCGAGCGCCTGGCTCTCATTCCATTCGTTGCCCTGTCCGTACTCATCGCCCATAAAGAGCAGTTTTTTGCCCGGCTGGGCGTACATCAGGCCGTAGAGCAGCCGCAGATTGGCGAACTTCTGCCACTCGTCGCCGGGCATTTTATTGAGCAGCGAGTTTTTGCCGTGCACCACCTCGTCGTGCGACAGCGGCAAGATGAAGTTTTCGTGGAAGGCGTACAGCATGACAAACGTCAGCAGGTTGTGGTGATGCTTGCGGTAGATGGGGTCCTTGGAAAGGTATTCCAGGATGTCGTGCATCCACCCCATGTTCCATTTGAAGGTGAATCCCAGCCCGCCCAGGTGGACCGGACGGGAAACGCCCGGCCAGGAGGTGGATTCCTCGGCGGCGGTGAACACCCCCGGTCGTTCATGCACCAGCCGGTTGAATTCTTGCAGAAACGCAATGGCCTCCAGGTTTTCCTTGCCGCCGTACGGATTGGGAATCCATTCGCCGGGCTTGCGGGAGTAGTCAAGATAGAGCATCGAGGCAACGCCGTCCACCCGCAGGCCGTCGGCATGATACTTGTCCAGCCAATAGAGCGCGTTGGAGAGCAGATAGCCGCGCACTTCGTTGCGGCCGTAATTGAAGATCAGCGTGCCCCAGTCCGGGTGCTGCCCTTTGCGCGGGTCGGCGTGCTCGTAGAGATGTGTGCCGTCAAACCGCATCAGCCCGTGCCAGTCGTTGGGAAAGTGCGCGGGAACCCAGTCCAGGATGACCCCCAGGCCGGCCTGGTGGCAGGAGTCGATGAAAAACATAAAATCTTCCGGCGTGCCAAAGCGGCTGGTGGGCGCGAAGTGCCCGATGGTCTGATAGCCCCAGGAGCCGTCCAACGGATGCTCCATGATGGGCAGCAATTCCATGTGCGTGAATCCCAGTTCCTTTACGTAAGGGATCAGCTTGGCGGCCAGTTCGCGGTACGTCAGGAAGCGGTTGCCCTCCTCGCCGACGCGGTCCCAGGAGCCCAGATGCACTTCGTAGATCGTCATCGGTTGCGTGAGCGGGTCGAGGGTAGCGCGGCGCGCCATCCACTCGCCGTCGTTCCACCGGTAGCGGTCCAGCGAGAAGACAATCGAGGCCGTTTTGGGGCGCACTTCCGCGTAGAAACCCACCGGATCGGCCTTCAGTTGCGGGGGACCGCCGGAACGCGCGCGCACCGCGTACTTGTACAGCGCGCCCTCGCCCAGACCGGGAAGGAAAATCTCCCAGACGCCGCTCAAACCGCGGCAGCGCATCGGATGCCGCCGGTCATCCCACTGATTGAAATCTCCCACCACGCTGACGCCTGCGGCATTCGGCGCCCAGACGGCAAAATGAACTCCGGCCACGCCGTCCAGGGTGAGCAGATGCGCCCCCAGCTTGTCATAGAGTTGGCGGTGGGTGCCCTCATTGATCAGGTGCAGATCGAACTCGGAGAGCACCGGCGCGAAACGGTAGGGGTCGTCGGCAAGGCCGGTCTGCCCCTCCGCGGTGACGACCTGTAAGCGATACGGAAACGGCGTCGTTTCGCCAGGGAAAAAAACTTCAAAAAGGCCCTCGGCGTGAACGCGGCGCATGGCCACAGGAGAGCTCGGCTGGTCCATTCGAAGGACCGCAGCGGCTTTGGCCTGCGGCAGGAAGGCGCGCACCGCCATGCCGCTTTCGCCATCGCATTGCGCCGGATGAATCCCCAGAATATGGAAGGGATCGGAATGCTCGCCGCGCAGGATTTGCCGCACTTCCTGCGGGTTCGCCGTGTGGTGGCTGGCCATTTCCTCCGGATGCCCGCCGGCGGGTTCGCACGGCGCGCTCTCTCTATGATACGCGATTCGTCAAGGAAGCGCTGAAGCGCCGGCCGGACTTGCATCGGGGCCAGTTTTAAGAAACAATCGTGGGTCATGGCTCGCCTCGAGCGACAACGAAATCCCACCATCGAACAGATGCAGCAGGCGGCGGCGCAGCACCGCCTGGTCATGGAGACGCCGCAAATTCCGCCGTTCGATCAGGGCAATCTCTCGGCGCTCATGGATCACCTGGAGAAGATGGCCAGCCTGGAAAACCGCCGCCAGAAGGCCAAGTTGGCGGGCGATGCGGAGCGCACGGCGGAGATTCAGGCCAGCCAGAAGAAGCTGGCCCAGTCCGAGGGCGCACTGCAATTGAAGAAATTTGAGAGGACCCGCTGGAGCCGGATTCTGGCCGGGGCCGCCGCGCAGGGGCTGGCCTTGAGCCTGTTGTTTTCCCTGATCGACCTGGCCATTACCCGCACCTGGGGGTGGTATCCGCTCACCTTCGTGGTGTTTCCGATCCTGTGGATCATCCTGATGTGGAATGTCGCGCCTCCCGTTTTCGGAGTGGCGGCCTCTCCCAAGCGCGCCCGCAAACTGGCCAAGGCGCTCGGCCGCCGGATTCAAACCGCCGGGGTGTATGCGCTGGTCGCGCGCCCCTGGCTCACGGCGGTGGTGCTGGCGAAACTGCCCCGCCAACTGCTCGCCGCCTATCGCGCCCGCAAAGCCACCCGGTAGCCTGTCGTTCCGAACCGGCTTCCGGAAGAGGCTTGGCGGCCGGCGGCGGTTGCGCTAAACTGGCGCTCCAGCCTGCCGATCTTTTTCGTTGCGATCCGGTTCGGCATCGCAGTCCGGCGAGAGCCCGGCGGATAGCGGATAGGAGAACGCTCCCGTGGCCACCACCCCCACCCCTCCCCGACCAGCGGCGCCGGCCGCCGCGGTACCGACGCCGGCCATCCTGGCCACCATGCTCAAGGTTTCGCCACAGGTCAGCGACTTGATCTTTTCTCCCGGCCGGCCGCCCCAGGTGGAGCTGAACAGCCAGCTCACGCCGGTGAATATTGAAGGCGTGGGGATACTGCGTCCCGATGACACGCTGCGCATTGCCACCGATCTGATTGGCGCCAACAAGCTGGCGCTCGAGAAGCTGCGCCAGGAAGGATCCTGCGACATCTCCTACAGCCTTTCCAAGATCGCCCGCTTCCGCGTCAATATCTTCATGCAGCGCGGGACCTGCGCCATCGTCATGCGCGTGATCCCAACCGACGTGCCTGATCTCTCCACGTTCCATCTGCCGCCGCAGCTGGCCAACATCGCCCGGCTCAAGAACGGGATTGTGCTGGTGACCGGGCCGACCGGCTCCGGCAAGTCCTCGACCCTGGCGGCGATCGTGAATCTGATTAACAAAGAGCAGGCCATCCATATCGTCACCATCGAGGACCCGATTGAGTTCATCCATCCCCACAAGAAGGCGACCATTCACCAGCGGGAACTGCATTCCGACACGCCCAGTTTTGCCCTGGCGTTGCGCGCTGCCTTGCGGCAAGCGCCCAAGGTGATTCTGGTGGGCGAGATGCGCGACAAGGAAACCGTCGAGATCGCGCTCGAAGCCGCCGAGACCGGCCACCTGGTCTTATCAACCCTCCACACCACGGACGCCTCCAAGACCGTGGAGCGCATCATCGGCGTCTTTCCGTTGAGCGAGCAGCACATTATCCGCACCCGTTTCGCCAAGGCCTTCCGCTACATCGTCTCGCAGCGGCTGCTGCCCAAAAAAGGCGGGGGGCGGGTGGCCGCCATCGAGATACTGATCTCCACCATGCGCACCCGCGAGTACGTGGAAAAAGGCGAATCGGAAGGCAAGACGCTGGTGGACGCCATGCGCGACGGCGCCCTGGAAGGCATGCAGCACTTCGACATGGTCATCGAGCAGATGATCCGCAACGGCGTCATCGACCTGGATACCGGGCTCAGCTATGCCACCAACGCCGGCAACCTGCGCTTGCAGTTGCGCGACCTGTTGGAAGGCGATTCCGCCGGGGCGGCGGTCCCGGCGGAGGCCCCCAAGGCCAAACCAGGTGGAGATACCGAACTCGAAATCACGCGGTTGTAATCCTCTTCCGCGGCGCATTTCCTCTGACCAGCCCCTTGGCAAAACGGGGCGTGTTTCTTCCTGAGACGCACTCCCCAGACAACGCTTTCTCCGGTGGTTTGCTCTATTAATTTGTGCGACACTGGAAACCAGGGAGCCCTTCCTAGGAGGCGGCATGTTCTCGCTCAAGGCAGCGGCAGGGGGATTGATTGCCTGGCTGCTGTTTCCCGCCGGCCACGGCCAGCTCGTCTCGCCGCCGGCGGAGGATTCGCCCCCGGCAATCAAGGTCGATGTTTCCGTTGTCAATGTCCTGGCCTCTGTGCGCGACCGCCGCGGACGGCTGGTGGCGACCCTGGAAAAAGAGGATTTCGAGCTGCGCGAAGATGGCAAGCCGCAGCAGATCTTATACTTCAGCCGCGAAACCGCCCTGCCGCTGACGCTGGGACTGCTGGTGGACTCCAGCGTCAGCCAGGAAAGACTCATTGCCGAGGAGCGGGAGGCCGCGGCGCTGTTCTTCCGCCGGGTGCTCCGGCCAGAGGATGCCGCCTTTCTGATCAGCTTCGACATCACGGTCGACCTGTTGCAGGATGTCACCAGCAGCATTGATTTTCTGGAGAATGCGCTGGGTGCCATTGAGGTGCGCGGTCCCAGCCGCCGGGGCGGCATCGGGAGCCCCCTTCCGCAGAGTTCCTTCGGCGGCACCCATTTGTACGACGCCGTTTATCTCGGCGCCTTTGATGTGCTCCAGCGGGAGGCGGGGCGCAAAGCCTTGGTTATTATCTCGGACGGCCAGGATCAAGGCAGCCAGATGGACCGCAACCAAGCCATTGAAGCGGCGCAGCGAACCGACACCATCATTTACGGGATTTTGTTCGCGGACCTGGCCTACTATGACTACAGCAGCGCCTACACTGGAGAAGATGCGCTCCGAAAGATGGCGGAGGAAACTGGCGGCCGCATGTTCCGCGCCAAAAACGACCGCGAATTAGCGGATGCGTTCCAGCAAATTTCCGACGAGCTGCGGAGCCAGTACAGCATCGGATATACCTCTACGAATACGGCCCGCGACGGGAAATATCGCAAGATCGACCTTCGGGTGCGCCGCGGGGGATTGCGGGTCCAGGCGCGGAAAGGCTACTACGCGCCGCAGGAGAGCTATTCCCAATCGGCCCCCTAGCGACCCAATTTATACTTCAGTTTATTGCTGTATTTATAATTAAATAAAGTAGTTATCGTTCCACGGCCATGGCAACGGCGTTGCCGCCGCCCAGGCAAAGCGCTGCCACGCCGCGCCGGACATTCCGGGCAGCCATCTCGTGCAGCAAGGTCGTCAGCACCCGGGCGCCGCTGGCCCCAATGGGATGTCCCAGCGCCACCGCTCCACCATTGACGTTTACGCGGGAGGCATCCAGATGCAGTTCGCGGATTAACGCCACCAGTTGCACCGAAAAGGCTTCGTTGATCTCGAACAGGTCCACCTCTTCCATTTTCCAGCCGGCCTTCCGGAGCACTTTTTCAATCGCTTCCTTGGGAGCCATCATGATTAAGGCCGGCGCGATGCCGCTGGTGGCCTGGGCCACGATGCGCGCCAGGGGGGTCCTGCCAAGCTGCGCCGCCTTGGCCTCGGAGGTAACCACCAGGGCGGCGGCGCCGTCGTTCATGCCGGGGGCGTTGCCGGCGGTGACGGTGCCGTTGGGCTTGAATACCGGCGCCAGTTTCCGCAGGGCCTCCAGGCTGGCATCGGGGCGCGGCGCTTCGTCCTTGCGGAACAACAGGGGCTCGCCTTTGCGTT
>DATMAF010000316.1:0-3103 GCA_035560315.1 Terriglobia bacterium
CCAGCGGCACGGCCCGCTCGCGGAGGAGAGCTCCCATAGCATCGACCTGATTGTGTACACGGATGGCTCCACCTGGGGCGCGGGCAAAAGCCCAGCTGCACTGCGGCTGTTGGAGCGGTTGCGAAATCTGGGCCTGCTTCCTTCGGCTTCACCCGCGCTGGAGCAGCTAAACCGTAGCGCCGGGAAATAGTTCGGAGCCCGCAAGATGCCCTCCCATCTCTTGCGCGCCTTGCACAGCCCGGCGGTCACTCTTCTGGCGCTCGCTGTGTCGCTAGGCCTCAACCTGTTTCAGGCGGTTCGAATTTATTCCGCTGTAAGCGCTATAGGAGACTCCACGCAGTCCCCGAAGCGGGCATTCCGGAAGGATTTGTCCCAAGGCGAGGTTCTGCCGCCTATGGAGGTCAAGACCTTGAAGGGAGAGCGCTACACGCTCAATTTCGCGGACTCCATCCGCCCGACTGTAGTGTACGTAATGAGCCCTTCCTGCATGTGGTGCCGGGCTAATGAACACGCCCTGGCGGAACTCGTCAGAGGGAGTGGAGGCCGGTTTTCCTTTGTGGGGCTGTCGCTCGCCGTCCCGCACCTCGAGGAGTACCTCCGGGATCACCCCGTTCCATTCCCGGTCTACACAATGCCGTCAGGTCAGACATTTGAGGCCTACAAGCTGGGTTCCACGCCGCAGACCATCGTGATTTCTCCAGACGGACGCGTGCTCCGGAATTGGATTGGAGCTTACGGGGGATTGAATCGGCTGGAAATCGCGAGGTATTTTGGAGTTCAGCTTCCGGAGTTAAGCCAGAGTTCGCTTTTACGTTGACGAGTTTCAATGGCATTCCCAGTCAGTCATGCGCCTGTAATGGTACTCTTGACCGCTGCTACCGCGTTGGCCCAGGCCACCGGTGGGGTCACGCAGGCGACTCCCCGGGTCGAGGGGGCTGTTCGGGACGCCAGGACGGGGCAGCCGATCGCCGGGGCGCGTGTGACGTTGTACCCAGGTCCGAACTACCGTTATGGCCAGCCTGGACTGATGACCACGGAAAGCCGTCCCGATGGCGGGTTCACGATGACTGTGCCGGCCCCGGGGCCCTATATCGTGAACGCTGTTGCCGAGGGCTACCTGCCGGAAGGCGCCGCACCACGGCCGATTGCAGTAACCACCAGCGCAACACTGACGCTGCTCATGGTAAGACAGTCGTCGCTGGAAGGAAGGATCGTTGACGCTGATCGCGGCGATCCGATCGCCGGAGTCCGTATGATCCCGAACGTTTTGCGTTACCAAAGGGGCCAGCTTATCCCCGGCATCCGCCCGGGATTGGGAACGGCGACGACTGACTCCGACGGCGTGTTCCGTTTTGAAGGCATGGTGCCCGGCTCGTACGTCTTTCGCCTCGAGATCGCCGCCGAGCAGCCCAAGATCCACATTGGCGTGAACCTTGAGGACATTCCTTCCCCGGACGTGGGATACGGAAACCAGTGGTGGCCCGGGGGCGCGAGTCCCACGTCCGAAGGGGCGGTGCAGGTAGTCGAAGGTGCGCGAATCAGGCTTCCTGACATTCGAATCGCCAGACGGCGCCTGCTGCGGCTCTCCGGATCAGTGAGGCCAGATCAATGCAATGCGGGCGACAAGTACCGCCTCAGCATTTTCCGGTTTTTCGGCACCGCGTTGGGAGGTGGTAATGCGTCCTTCGCCGAGGCTCCGCCCGCGAGCGTCCCCTGTGAGACTCCGTTCGTCGTGGACAGACTGAGTCCGGCCGAATACCGGTTCGCGGCGGCCGCGGAAGACGCGCCTCCCGCTGACGCCAGAGTTGTGAACGAATCCGTACCGGTCTTCAACGACGTGGAACGCGATTTCTACCCCATGCGGAACGTGACCGTGACGGGAATGATCGAATTACCCGAGGCTTTTCCGCCGGACGCACGCCCAAGGCTGGCGTTCCGGTTTAGCCCCATCGAGGGGTCGTCTTCCTCTGGTCCTGTCCAGACGCCGGCGGAACGGTTTCAGACCAACCTGCCACCCAACCGCTCCTTCTATTTGACCGCGCTTGGACTCCCGCCGCCGTATTACGTTTCGAAAGTTACGTACTCCGGGGCGCCTGTCGTCGACGCAGTCCTGACCGTTCAACCGTACTCGCCGGACCAGACCATCAAGATCACGATTTCCGCAGACGGCGGGAGCATCGAAGGGACAGTCTCCGAGCGCGGGGAGCCGGCGCCGCGCGCCGCGGTACTCGCCGTTCCTTGGCCGATCCGATCCATCGGCGGCTTTCCGGTTCATTACTTCTCCACGGCGAACGAGCAGGGTCGTTACGCTGTGCCGAGCCTGCCCCCAGGCGACTATCGGGTCTTGGCTGTCCCGTTGTCCAGTTGGGAAATGGAGCTCCAAAAACCAGGCCTCCTCAGCGCCCTGGCTTCGTCGGGCAGTGAAATCGCCCTGACTCCCAGTGGCAGCGTGCGGCTGCCGCTGGAACTTAAGAGTCTACCAGTTTCCCGTTGGTAGTGCGCCCCTGGCCAACAGCCTCCCGGCGACGCCGTGTCCGCCTGCCGCGCAGGTTCCGGCCAGCCCAGGGACCGAGGAGGCCTCGGCGGGCAGGCTAGATTAAATAAAAATAATTAATCTTTGGAGTTGAGTTTATTGGCATCGGCGGAAATCCGAATTATACTTTCTCCGATTCGGGTTCGAAGCCTGGACCCGCGAAGCGAGAGCCAGATTCAGGGGGGCTGCCATGCGTCCGTTTTCCCTGTTCGTGTTCCTGTTGCTCGTTTCCGGCGCCGCGTTTGGTCAAACCGCGAACGCCACCATCACCGGCACCGTAGCAGATCAGACCGGCGCGGTGATCGCCAACGCACCCATCGAAGCCCGCCACGTGGACACCGGCGCCTTGTTCCTGGCCGCCACCACGGAGACCGGCAATTACACCATCGGCCAGCTGCCCATCGGGAGGTACGAAGTCACGGTATCGGCACCGGGCTTCAAAACCTTCAACCGGCAGGGATTGAATCTGGTGGCGGCGCAGGTGCTGCGCCTGGACATTCCGATGGAGGTGGGCAGCACGCAGGAATCGGTGACTATCACCGCGGACGCGACGCTGCTCAAGACCGAATC
>DATMAF010000317.1:0-2734 GCA_035560315.1 Terriglobia bacterium
CCCCCCGGCGACGGGCTGCTGGCCGGGGAAACCGCCGCGGCTCTTCTGGGCTGGAAGATCGGCGAGACCCATCGCATCACCTATGCCGGCCGGCAGATGAGCCTCCCTTTGGCTGGCATCGTTTCCACCGGGGGCAGCGAAGATTCCCAACTGCTGCTGCCGCTCGCCACGCTCCAGAACCTCACCCGCCAGCCCGGCCAGCTCAGCCTGCTGCAACTGGCCGCGCCGGGCCGGGCGCAGGACGTGGAAGCGACCTGGCACAACCTGGCGGCGGATCTGGGCCGCAATGCGAAGGTCGAGGTGCGGGCCCTGCGCCCGGTGCTGGAATCCGAAGCCCGCGTGGTGATGAAAGTCCGCTGGCTGATGCTGGGACTGTCGGCGATCGTGCTGGCGCTGGTGATCCTCAGCGTGCTCACCAATGTCAGCGGGCGGATTCTGGCGCGCCAGAAAGACATTGGCGTGATGAAGGCGCTGGGCGGAACGGATGCCGGCATCGCCCGCCTGTTCTTCGCCGAATCGGCGGTGCAGGCGCTGCTGGCGGCCGGGCTGGGTTTCAGCGCGGGATTTGCGCTGGCCCAGACGGCAGCGCGGCGCATCTTCCACTCGTCTCTGGCGCTGCGATGGGATGTCGCGGCGGCCGTGACGGCCATCACGCTGGGCGTGGCGCTGCTGGCCACGGCCCTGCCGTCCCGATGGATCCGCCGGATGGAGCCGGCGGAAATTTTGCGAGGAGAATGAAATGCCCTGGAATGGGCCGGACCGAAAGTTTGCCGTGGCGGCGGACCAAGAAATCCGGATTGCCGCACCGCTGATCGAAGTCGCCGGGCTGACCAAGCGCTACGGCGATGTCACCGCCCTGCACAACGTGGACCTGATGGTCGAGCGCGGCGAGTGGCTGGCCGTCATGGGCCCCTCGGGGTCCGGAAAATCCACGCTGCTCAACATTCTGGGGTGTCTCGACCGGCCCACAGCGGGCCAGGTACGCATCGCAGGCACGGAGATCTCGCAACTCTCCAAACCGGAACTCACCCGCTTCCGCGCCGAGCAGGTTGGCTTCGTCTTTCAGCAGTTCCATCTCATCCCGTACCTGACGGCGCTTGAGAATGTCTTGCTGGCTCAATACTTCCACAGCATGACGGACCCCGACCAGGCGCTGGGGATGCTCTCGCGGGTCGGGCTGGCGCATCGGGTCCATCACCTGCCATCGCAACTCTCGGGGGGAGAACAGCAACGCGTGGCCATCGCCCGCGCCCTCATCAACCAGCCCAGCCTGCTGCTGGCCGACGAACCGACCGGGAACCTCGACGCCGCCAACGAAGCCCTGGTCATGAAACTCCTCGAAGAGCTGCACGCCGAGGGCAATACGATCGTGATGGTGACCCACGATCCCACGGTGGCGCGCTCCGCCGACCGCACCATTCACCTGGAGCATGGCCGCATCACCCACGAGGTGCCGTTTACCTTCGAGGAGCAGCGCGTCTTCGACGAGGTGCTGTCGCAGATCTGGGTGATGGAGGAGGAGCGCCAGGCTGCTTTGCCGGAGAAGGTGCAGTCCCCCGGCCGCGGCAGCTTCCCCAACGGCTGCAACCTGCCCGTGAGCAACATCGCCAAAGTGCTGCCGCTGATGAAAGAGATTGGCCTGCTGCGCTCGGAACGCCCGGTGCTGGAAATGACGGAACAGGGCCGCCAGCGGGCCGCCCAGGTCATCCGGCGACACCGGCTGGCGGAACGCCTCTTCGCCGACACGTTCCAGATGCGTGACGATCAGGAACTGGAATCCAACGCCTGCACCTTCGAGCACATTCTCTCGCCGGAAGTCACCGAGCGCATCTGCGTCTTTCTCAATCACCCCCGGCACTGCCCCCACGGCAGCCCCATCCCGCCCGGCCCCTGTTGCCCCGCCCGGCCATAGGCAGGGTCGGCGCTTTCGCCGTCTCCCCGCCAAACAGAGGCCTGCAAGCCCGTCCCTTACTTGGGGCCCTCCACCTCGACGACGTAGCCGTCCGGGTCCTTGAAGGTGAAGGAGTATTCGCCGCGCACGGGCGCCGGGGGATTCGGCAGATCGACCCCGCGTCTCTTGAGTTCGTTATAGACCGCCTCGACGGACTTGGCCGCGATGCCGATGGTGATGCCCCCGGTCGGGATGGCTCCCGGCCCCGTCCATTTGCCGAACCACAGTCCGGGAAACTCCACCACGGTGGGCGTGGAATTGGTTACCGGAAAGCCCAGCTTGTCGCGGTAGAACGCCTTGGTGCGCTCCACGTCCATGACGCGAATGTGGATGTGCCGCACGGACATCCCCAGCGCATTGGGCTGCGCGGCGTCTCCCTGCTGCGCCTGACCCTGACTCGGTAACAGAACGGCGGCAACGCTGAGCATCGCCAGCGCGAAAACGAACGCAGGTCGTGTCATTTTGGTATCCCTCCAGTGAACCAGCCCAGTGAAGATACCCAAGCCGGCAGGGGCAGTCAATGCCTCGCTCTTCCCTGCGCCGCCGTCCCTCCCGGCTGCTAGAATAGCGGCGAGAACCTGCCAGGAGGATTGGTCGCGGCGATGAGCACCGGGAGGACGCAGTTTGACCAACAGAAAGCCGAGGAGTTCGCCGGCAAGTTTGTGGAGGCGCTGAACCACGGGGCGCTGTGCCTGATGGCCTCCGTCGGACACCGCACCGGCTTGTTTGACCACATGCGGGAGATGCCGCCGGCCACCTCCGACGAGATTGCGGAGCGGGCCG
>DATMAF010000318.1:0-2630 GCA_035560315.1 Terriglobia bacterium
ATCCGATCGTGAAGTGGGGAAACGAAGTTCTGAACAAGAAAGCCGAGACGGTAACGGTGTTTGACAAGGAACTCGCCCGCCTGCTCGACGACATGTTCGAGTCGATGTACGCCGCCGAGGGGGTGGGCCTGGCGGCGCCGCAGATCGGCATTTCCAAGCGCATTGCGGTCATCGACATCAGCTTCGGCAAGGATCCCAAGGCCAAGCTGGTGCTCATCAACCCGGAGATCATTTCCACGGAAGGCCGCCAGAACGAAGAAGAAGGCTGCCTGAGCGTCCCCGGTTTCCGCGAAAAGGTGAAGCGCCCGGCGCGCGCCACCGTGCGGGCGCAGGACGCCCGAGGCAAGGAGTTCACCATGACCGGTGAGGGCCTGCTGGCGCGCGCCTTCTGCCACGAAACCGACCACCTCAACGGACGGCTGTTCCTCTCGCATTTGAGCCTGTTGAAGCGCGACCTGATCGAACGCCGCATCCGCAAAAAAATCAAAGCCGGGGAATGGTAGGCTGAAAAAAATAACGGCCCGGGAGGGGAGCGGTGGTTCCTCGCCGCGCGCCCCGCGGGCCGCTACTCACCGCGATGCAGATTGTCTTCGCCGGCTCGCCGCAATTCGCCGTCCCGACGCTGGAAGCGCTGGCCGCCTCCCGCCACAACCTCCGCGCCGTTGTAACCCAGCCGGACCGACCCGCCGGGCGCGAGCAGCGGTTGCAGCCGCCGCCGGTCAAGCAAGCCGCGCTGCGGCTGGGTCTTCCGATCCACCAGCCGGAGAAAATCAAAAGCGAGGCCGGCCGCGCGCTGATGGAGTCGCTGCAACCAGAAGCCGTGGTCGTGGTCGGCTACGGCCAGATTTTGCCTCCCTGGCTGCTGGAACTTCCCCGCTTCGGCTGCATCAACCTGCATGCTTCTCTGCTGCCCGCCTACCGGGGCGCAGCGCCGATCCAATGGGCGATTGCCAACGGAGAAAAAAGGACGGGCCTGACCACGATGTTGATGGACCCCGGCCTGGATACCGGCCCCATCCTGCTGACGTGGGAAACCGAGATCGGCGCGGAAGAAACCGCCGTGGAGCTGGCGGAGCGAATGAGCCGGCCCGGCGCGGACCTGATGCTGCAAACTCTCGCCGGGTTGGAGGCCGGAACCATCACGCCACGGCCACAGGACCATTCCCGCGCGACGAAAGCTCCGCTGCTCAAAAAAGAGCACGGGATCATCGACTGGAACTGGACCGCGCAGCAGATCTATAACCGCCTCCGAGGATTTGCGCCCTGGCCGGGCGTTTACAGCGGCTATCGCGGCAAGCAGTTGCACATCTGGGCTGCCCGGCCCCATCCGGGTTGCGAGGCAGCCGGAGTGGCTCATCCGCCGGATCAGCCGATCGCTCCGGGAGAGTTGCTTGTCCGGAAAGACCGGGCGTTTGCGGCTTGTGGAGCCGGGACGCTGCTGGAACTGCTGGAAGTGCAGCGGGAGGGCCGCCGCCGGATGAGCGCCGCCGAATTCTTCCGCGGCGCGCCGCCCCGGCCCGGCGAGCAGTTGGGCCTCTAAGGCCGCCTCCCTGTTGGCCGCGGGGAAACCGGCCGGCAAACGTCCCGGAGGGTCTATTGACAGGCTGTTTGTCTTTGTGCGTAGATAAGAGCATGGTTGCGGCATTCTTCAGATCCGAACGTCGTCCGCTGCGCCCGGGCTGCGAAGCCCGCTGCATCCCTGCCTGCCATTCCGACTGCCACTGCCTGGCTGGCGCTTGTTGTTGTTGCCGTTGCTAGCCGCCTCGCCTGCATCGTCCTGTCGCCGGCGAGGACCTCATCCCTCCATCCTTGAGAACGGAGCGTATGATGCGCAGAGCATGGAAATTCGCCCTTCAAATCGCGCTGCTGGCCGTGGCGGCCCACGGCGGACTAGGGGCCCAGGAGCCGGTAACCATCCGCGCCGGACATTTTCCCAACATCACCCACGCGCCGGCGGTCCTGAGCGAGGCCAATGGGTGGTTTGCGAAGGCGCTCGCACCGCAGGCCAAGGTGGAGTGGAAGATTTTCAACGCCGGGCCGCCGGTGATCGAGGCGATCTTTGCCGGACAACTGGATCTGGCTTATATCGGCCCCAATCCAGCCATCAGCGGCTATGTCCGTTCGCAGGGCCAGGCGCTACGGATCATTGCCGGCACCACCAGCGGCGGAGCCGCCCTGGTGGTGCGCGGCGACTCCGGGATCCGCAACCCCGGGGATTTTCACGGCCGAAAAGTCGCATCGCCGCAACTGGGCAACACCCAGGACGTGGCCTTGCGAACCTGGCTGCAATCGCATGGCTTGACGACGGCGGACAGGGGCGGCGACGTTTGGGTGGTTCCGGTGGCCAACGCCGATCAGATCACGCTGTTTCTCCGCAAGCAGCTCGACGCTGCCTGGGCTCCGGAACCCTGGGCCTCCCGGCTGGTCCATGAGGCGGGCGGACGCCGGTTGTTGGACGAGCGCACCCTCTGGCCGGATGGCAAGTTCGTGACCGCGCATCTGATCGTGAGCGTGCGGTTCCTTCGGGAACACCGCGACGTGGTAAAGAAATGGGTGCGGGCGCATGTCGAACTGATCGAGTGGATCAATCGGAACCTGCCCCAGGCCCGGCGCATTCTCAACCAGGAGAT
>DATMAF010000319.1:0-8701 GCA_035560315.1 Terriglobia bacterium
ATTGCCCGCGAGCTGTACCTGGGCATCGTAGTGGATCGGGCGGCGGGAGCGCCGGTGCTCATGGCCAGTTCCGCCGGGGGCGTGGAAATCGAGACGGTTGCCGAGCAGACTCCCGAGCTGATCCTGCGCGAGACCATCTGGCCGGGATTCGGGCTGCAGCCGTTCCAGGCGCGCAAGCTGGGGTTCGCTCTGGAGCTTCCGGCCGAGGCCATTCCGGCGGCGGCGCAGTTCATGACAGCGCTGTACCGCGCCTTCGAGGCCACCGACGCCTCGCTGGCGGAGATCAATCCCTTCGTGCTGACCCAGGACAACCGCCTGCTGGCGCTTGATGCCAAAATGAACTTCGACGACAACGCCCTGTTCCGCCACGAGGACATCCGACAACTGCGGGACCTGGACGAGGAAGCGCCCCTGGAGGTGGAGGCCAGCAAGTATTCGCTCAACTACATCAAGCTCGACGGCACGGTGGGCTGCATGGTGAACGGCGCAGGTCTGGCGATGGGCACCATGGACATCATCAAGCACGCCGGAGGCAGTCCGGCGAATTTCCTCGACGTCGGCGGCGGAGCCAGCGCCGAACAGGTGCGCCACGCCTTTGAAATCCTGATGTCGGACAAGAATGTCAAGGCGGTGCTGATCAACATTTTCGGCGGCATTATGCGCTGCGACGTGGTGGCCACCGGAGTGGTCGAGGCGGCGCGGGCCCTGGGCGTCAAAGTCCCGGTCGTGGTGCGGCTGGAAGGCACCAATGTCGAGCAGGGCCAGAAAATTTTGAAGGAGTCCGGGCTGAACTTCACGGTGGCCAACGGCATGAAGGACGCCGCGGAAAAAGTGGTCGCGCTGGCGCGATAACGTCGCGCGGCAGCCCTCGGCATCGCAAACGGTTGCAGCCGGAAAGAGACGCTCATGAGCATACTGGTGGATGAAAAAACGCGGGTGATTGTGCAGGGGCTGGGGCGGGAAGGAAGCTTTCATGCCCAGCAGTGCATCGCCTACGGAACGCAAATCGTCGGCGCCGTCAAGCCGGGCAAGGGGGGCACGCAGCAGGACGGCATTCCGTTGTTCAATTCGGTGTGGGAGGCCAAGCGCGCGGTGAATCCCCGCGCCACCATGATTTTCGTTCCCCCCGCCGCGGCTGCCGACGCCATTCTGGAAGCAGCCGAAGCGGGCATTTCGCTGGCCGTCTGCATCACCGAGGGCATTCCGGTGTTTGACATGATTCGCGTCCACGCTTTGCTCAAGAATACGCAGACGCGCCTGATTGGTCCGAACTGTCCGGGCATTATCTCGCCCGGCAAATGCAAGATCGGCATCATGCCGGCGCACATTCACAAGCCGGGCCGGGTCGGCTTGGTTTCGCGCAGCGGGACGCTCACCTACGAGGCCGTGGCGCAGCTCTCTGCGCTGGGAATCGGGCAATCCACCTGCATCGGCATCGGCGGCGACCCGATTATCGGCACGACGTTTCTCGAAGCCATTGAGATGTTCAACGCCGATCCCAATACGGACGCCATTGTGATGATCGGCGAGATCGGCGGCACGGCGGAGGAGGAGGCCGCGCGCTACATCAAAGAAAACGTCGCCAAGCCGGTGGTGGGCTTCATTGCGGGACAGACCGCCCCGCCGGGTCGGCGCATGGGCCACGCCGGCGCCATCATCAGCGGCGGCAAGGGCACGGCGCAGGAAAAGATGGCGGCCATGCGCGCGGCGGGCATCACCGTGGTTGAAAGTCCCGCGGAGATCGGCCAGGCGATGGCGGCGCGGCTGCGCTGAGGCGGCAGGTTCCCTAGCAAGAACGAACATTTCGCGGGAGGATAGTTCTTTGGCGGTTCAGCGAACGCTTTCCATTGTCAAACCCGATGGGGTGGAGCAGGGCAACATCGGGGACATCATTCAGGTCCTGGAGCAACAGCAGTTCAAGATCATCGCCATGAAGATGCTGCGGCTGACCAAGGCCCAAGCCGAAGGCTTCTACGCCGTGCACCGTGGGAAGCCCTTCTTCGGCAGCCTGACCGATTTCATGAGTTCCGGCCGGGTGGTGGTCCTGGCGCTGGAGGCCGACAACGCCATCGAGCGACTGCGCAGCCTGATGGGAGCCACCAATCCTGCCCATGCCCAGCCCGGCACGCTTCGCCAGCGGTTTGCTACCTCGGTGGAGCGAAACGTCATTCACGGCTCTGACGCTCCCGAAACGGCGGCGTTCGAAATCTCCTATTTTTTCAGCCAAATGGAACTGCTATCTTAGAGTAACGCCTGATGCCGCGCGGCTCGGCGCGCAAGGGCCCAGCAAAGGAGCGAAGCCGTGCCCGAGCTTGGGAAACTTCTTCTCGTCGTGGGCGTCGTCCTGATTGTGTTGGGGGTGGCGCTCCTTTTTGGCGACCGCATTCCTTTCTTCCGGCTGGGGCGGCTGCCGGGGGACATTGTGTACCGGCGGGGGAACTTTACGTTCTATTTCCCGCTGATCACTTCGATTCTCCTCAGCCTGGTGCTGTCGGCCGTCCTGTGGTTTTTCAGCCGGCGATAGTTCTCCCGGAACGAAGCTTTCCTCGCCTATGGCGGACGGACAAATCCAACTGAACTTCGGAGCGTCGCGGCAAATCTACAAGGTCAGCGAGCTTTCCCGCCGCATTCGGGAGCGGCTGGAAGCCGAGTTTGCCGATGTCTGGGTGGAGGGCGAAATTTCCAATTTCCGCCGCGCCCCTTCCGGGCATCTCTATTTCACCTTGAAGGACGCCGCGGCGCAGATCCGCTGCGTCTGCTTCCGGCAGCAGGCCCGCTACTGGAAGTTTCAGCCGGCCGACGGTTTGCAGGTGATCGCCCGGGGACGGGTGAGCGTTTACGAGCCGCGCGGGGAGTACCAGCTCTATGTGGAACTGCTGGAGCCGCAAGGGATGGGCGCGCTGCAACTGGCGTTTGAACAACTCAAACAGCGCCTGGCGGCCGAGGGTCTGTTCGATCCTGCGCGCAAGAAGCCGCTGCCGAAGCTGCCGCGGCGCATCGGCATCATCACATCGCCGCGCGGCGCCGTCATCCAGGACATGATCCGCATCCTGGAGCGCCGCCACAAGAACCTGCACCTGCTGCTCTACCCCGTGCGGGTGCAGGGGGAGGGCGCTGCCGATGAGATCGTGGAGGCGCTGCGTTTCTTTCACCGCCCTCCACCCCAGGGAATCCCCGTCGACGTGCTGATTGTGGCCCGCGGCGGCGGCTCGCTCGAAGACCTCTGGGCGTTCAACGAAGAGAAGCTGGCGCGGGCCATTGCGGCCTCCACAATTCCGGTGATCTCGGCGGTGGGCCATGAGACCGATTTCACGATCGCCGATTTTGTCGCCGACCTGCGCGCGCCCACCCCGTCCGCGGCGGCGGAGTTGGTGATTGAAACGCAGGAGCGGTTGGAGCAGCAGATCGCCGGCGCCACCGAGGCCCTGCGCCGGGAGATGCGCTACCATCTGTTGCGGCGGCGGCAGGATTTAACCGAACTGGCCTCCCACCGCGCCTTTCAGGAGCTGCGCACCCTGGTGGCCCGCCTGGCGCAGCGGCACGACGAACTGGAAACGCAACTGGCCGATGCCGCCCGCGCGTTTTTGCTTCGCACGCGGCGGCGGTGGGAAACTCCCCATGCCTTTCTCCGGCACTTTGATCTGCGTAGCCGGCAGGAGCGCGCGCGGCTGCATTGGAGCCGGCAGCACGCTGCGCTGGCCAGCGCAGCGCATCTGCTGCTTGCCGGCAAGCAGCGGATGCTGGCTCCCCTGGCCGCGAAGCTGGAAAACTTGAGCCCCCGCCGGATCCTGGAACGCGGCTATGCGATTGTGTTCGATGAGGCGGGAGCCATTGTCCGAAGCGCCAGCCAGCTTGCCATGGGCCAGAAGATCTCGGCCCAACTGGCCGCGGGCCGCCTGGAGGCCCGCATAGAACGCCTGGCGCCGGAAGAATGACACCACCGGCCCGCCGCGGCGCATCGCGGCAGTTTCCTTTCCGGCACCATCAGGGCGAGGATCCGGCCCGCAGCCGGGCCAGATTTGCGGCGCTTTCCTTGTTCAGCTCCGGAGTGGTGCCGCGGGCGCCGGGCACCTGCTCGAAGTGCCGCCGCGCTGACTCGCGATCGTCCAGCCGTTGATAGAGCACTCCCAGTTCAAAATGAATGCGCGCGGCCGGGGCGGATCGAAAGTTGGGCGAGCCGGCGTCAATTTCCCGCAGCACCCGCTCATAGGCGCGGATCGCCTCGGGCAATTCACCTGCGGCCCGGTGCAGGGAAGCGATCTCCAACGGAAAGATATAGTTCCGTGGGAAGGTCTCCGCCAGTTGCTGGAGGGAGCGGCGGGCGTCGGCGAACCGCTTTTCGCGGCGGTACATGACCGTCAGCAGGATCAGGGCGTCGTACCGGGCCCCGCTGCCCCATCGCGCCACGTTCTCCACCATTTCGATGCCGCGCTGTTTGTCGCCGTGCAGCCCGGCGAAAAAGAAAAGCACCTTGATGGGTCCGGGCAGGCTGCCGAGCACAAAGTCGTATAGCCCCGGAATCAGGTAGCCGTCATAATGGCGCGGGTTGTAGCGGACCAGCTGGGTGTGGTAGTCATTGGCTTTGCGAGCGTTGCCAAGAAAACTGAACGCGGAGCGTTCAATCAGTCCCTGATGGGAGGCGCGAAGCCCATAAGCGACGCCGCAGGAATACAGCGCCGGTTCGTCGCGGGCGTTTTCCTTCAGCCGCCGCTCGCAAAGCTCGATGGCTCTGCGGTTAGCCTCCTGAAAGCGGCGTTCCAGTTCCGGATCTTTGGGAAACTTTTTGGAACGAAAGAACCGATTAGAGGAGTCGAACAAATCTCCCTCCAGCGCTCCGGCCTGGAACAGCTCTTTGTAGAGGTAGGCCACGGCGACATGATTCTGCCAGGCCGCGTTGGAGGCGTCGTCTGAGCGGAGCCGCTCGAAAAGGCGGATGGCCTGGTCAAACTCCAGATTGTAAAAGTGGTCCAGGCCTTGGTTGAGGATTGCCCGAGCCTCCTCGGCGCTCAGTGCGGTGGGGGCCGGCTGCGACGCCGCCTTGCGGCAACCCATCAACGCGACGGCCGCAAGCAAGAGCAACCGCCATCGGAAGTTTGCTGGGCTACGCATGGCCGGTCTCCGGGGCGTCCGCGGCGGCGGAGCCGTCCGCCAGAACATGATACCTTGCCTGCCAGCTTTGATCCTCTCGCGCCAGGGATTTGTCTCCCGCCCGCCGGGTAAAATCGTCGAGGAGTTGGATGATTGAGGCGTCAGGGCGGATGCCCGCACCCAGGGAATGCTATGGGGGAATCCTGCGCGCTTAACCGGGTGGCCAGCGAAAGAGGCGGCCCCCCAGAAGATGCAGGTGAGCGTGAAACACCGATTGCCCAGCCGCCGGACCAGTGTTCATAACCACCCGGTGTCCCGCCGTCAGCTTCAGTTGCTCCGCCAGTTGCGCGGCGACGCGGTGCAGATGCCCGAGCACCTTTTCGTCCTCCTCCCCGGCCTCGCCGGCCGAGGCAAAGTGCTTGCGGGGTATCAGCAGGACATGCACCGGAGCCTGCGGGTTGATGTCGTGAAACGCTACGCAGGAGTCATCCTCGTAGACAATCTTGGCGGGCGATTTCTTGGCGGCAATTCGGCAAAAGATGCAGGAAGGTTCGCTCATCCGTTCGTTCCGTCCCGCCTTAGTTGTCCAGCCGGATGACAAAACCGGGGAGATGATCGGTTTCGAGCTGCTGCGCCAGTTGCTGTGCATCGGCCAGCGAGGGGCGCGGCCCCACGCGAACCCGAAAGAGACGTCCCCGCTCGGAATCGTAATGTTCGATATACGCACTGCCATAGCGCGCGGCCAGTTGCTGCTGCAGCCGCTCGGCAGCCGGCAGTTCGCTGAATGCCCCGACCTGCACCACGTAGCGGGCCGGTTTCGAGTTGTTGCCAGCCGAGAGAACCTCCAGGCGCACCAAAGCCGTTCCCGGCCCCAGCATCTGGAGCTGGCGCGCGGCGGCCAGCGAAAGGTCGATAATACGGCCTTTCACAAACGGCCCCCGGTCGGTGATGCGCACCACGGCTTCGCGGCCGTTCTCAAGCGAGGTCACTTTCACCATCGTCTCAAAGGGCAGCGTGCGGTGGGCCGCCGTCATCTTGTTCTTGTCATAAATCTCGCCGTTGGCGGCGCGCCGGCCATGGTAGGGGTCTCCATACCAACTGGCGTATCCCGTTTCCGTCGTTCCCGGCAAAACGGGTTCGGAGGGGGTTGGGGAGGCAGCCGCCGCTGCGGGGGGCGTCCGCGGCACGCTGACGGCGGCGGGCCTCCGCCCGCAGGCGGACGCAAGCAAAGCGGCGGCCAGCGCCCCGCTCAGGGCCAAGGGGGAGGAACCCGCGGCTTTTCGCAACATGACGTGCTAGCTCCAGCCATGCCGCAAGCCGGTTCTGCGCGACATACGGCCTTGCCATCGGAGCATGGCGCTCCCGGCTTGATTATACGAAGCCCGCGCAGGATGGCGGTCCGAAAAGCAATGCGGCGGCGGCGGAGTATATAATAGGGCAACAGGAACACGGGTTCCTGCATTGCGCCGATGCCCTTATCTCCTCGCCTCCGCTGGAAGTGGAACCGTTACTCCCGCCAGCTCGACGAGCAGTTGGATCAAGCCGGCACGCTGATGCGGTCCATTTTCGGCCGGCAGAAGATGTGTCCGGCCTGCCGCGCGCTGGTGGAGCGGCGAGACAAAATGTGCCCCCACTGCGGCGAACGGCTCCTCGGCGGCTCCGGCGGCTCGCTCGACCGGCTGCTCTCAGCCTTCATCCCCGATCAGATGCGGTACACGGTCGGTTTACTGACCCTCAACGTGTTGCTCTTCGCGGCGACGTTGGCCGCCACGATCAAGCAGATGGGCGGGGAGGCCGCGGCCGGGGTCCTGTTCGGTTCGATTGACGCCTACACGCTGGTGCGCTTTGGGGCCAAATACGCGCCGCTGATTGAGCTGGGGGAATGGTGGCGGCTGGTGACGCCGGTCTTCCTGCACGGCAGCCTGCTGCATCTGGGCATGAACTCGTGGGTGCTCTATGATCTGGGTCCGATTGTGGAGGGACTATACGGCCGCCAGCGATTTCTGGTGCTCTACCTCGCGGCGGGGATTGGCGGAAACCTCCTCAGTTACCTCTGGTCGCCGGGAGGTCTGAGCATCGGAGCCTCGGGCGCCATTCTGGGCCTGGTCGGCGCCATGATCACCTACGGCTACCGAAACCGCTCCCGAATGGGAGAGTCGATCCGGCACATGTATGTGCGATGGGCCATTTACGTTTTGATCTTTGGCTTCCTGGTGCCGTTTGTGGACAACGCCGCGCACATCGGGGGGTTGCTGGCGGGGATGGGGTTCGGGCTGCTGGTGTCCGACGTTCCTCCGCTCACCCGCGCTTCCATCTATTTGTGGAAGACGCTGCAAACGCTGGCCCTGCTGCTGGTGATCGGTTCCTTTTTGCTGGTCTGGTTGCTCCCTTCGCTCTAGCGCCGGAACAGAGGCGCCTTCCCGGAGCTTAACCGCGGTTCCGCAACGCTTCCAGGTACACCTCCCAGGTTCGCCGTGCGCATCGCTCCCAACTGAACTGCCGGGCCCGCAGGATGCCTTTCTGCCGGAGCAGGGCTGCGGTTGGTTCGTCTTCGGCAACCCGACGCATGGCTTCCCGGATTTCCGCAAGATTCCGCGGATCCACCAGGATCGCTGCGTCTCCGGCAACCTCCGGCATGGCGGAGATGGCGGAGGTAATTACGGGAAGCCCGTAGCTCATCGCCTCCAGGATGGGCATGCCAAAGGTCTCCTCCAGAGAGGGAAAAATCAAAGCCACCGCCCCGCTATAGAGGCACCGGAGCGTGTCGGCATCGACATAGCCGAGCGCGTGCACCCGCTCCTGCATCCCCGTCTGTCGGATCTGCTGCCGAATGGCATCTGCTCCATAGCCCTCTCCTCCCGTCAAAACCAGGTGGTATCCGGCCAGGGGTTGAAGCGCCTGAACAATCGCCGCGATGTTTTTCCGCGTCTGGATAACCCCCACATGGAGGAAATAACGTTCCGCTGGTTTCAAGCCAAGAATGCGCTCTCGAAGATGCCGGACGGCGTCTGCGGCCGCCGGCTGCGCCGGATCGACTCCCAGATGCACCACACGCAGCTTGGCTTCCAAAGCCGGGTCGTGAAGCAACAATTGTGTTCGCACCGCCTCCGAGACGGCGATCACCCGCGCGGCCCGCTGGACCGCTTCTTCAATGCGCCGGGCCATCAGATTCCGAAACGCCGCCGAGGCATAATCCTCCGAGGGGGGCGGATACCGGTCGTGAATCGTAACCACCTCCAGCGGATACCGATGCCGGGGGAGGCGCTGGTTGAGGCCGTGAAACAGATCGGCCTGCGGCCAGCGCAGCCCGGATTCCAGCAGCAGGGATTTTGCAAAGGCGGCCGGCCAGGATTGGCGCCACGCCCAGCGGAAATAGGGTCCTGGCCGGAATCCCAGGCAG
This sequence comes from Terriglobia bacterium, assembly GCA_035560315.1. Taxonomy (GTDB): domain Bacteria; phylum Acidobacteriota; class Terriglobia; order 2-12-FULL-54-10; family 2-12-FULL-54-10; genus DATMAF01. Next base: position 8,489 of record DATMAF010000319.1, read on the forward strand.
AGCCGGATTTGGGCGGGAACATCCGCTGGCATCGTGGCGGGCAGAGCGGCGATCAGCCGGCGGGAATAGATGCCAATTCCCGTCGGGCGGGGGCCGGCGGCATAGGTGGCGTCGAGCGCCACTCGCAACGCTGCACTCACGGTCCGTTCCCTGTCCTTTCGGGAAAGTGTCTTTGCCGCAAAGCCTGCCGGCGGGTCACGGCTTTTTCTGCTG
>DATMAF010000320.1:0-3009 GCA_035560315.1 Terriglobia bacterium
CCGCCGCTTCGTTCATCATCGCGATGATGACCGCTTCCACTTCTTGCGCCACCGGATCCAGCTCTTTGTTTCCGAACAGAGCCAGCATGGCGGTGGGGCGGATGGTGGACAGCTTGGCGTGATCGCCTTCCTGAAAGACGGCGATGCGGCAGGGAAGAGCCGTGGAGATGGAGGGATTCGCTTCCAGCACCTTCTTGGCTTGCAGCGGGTTACACACCTCGTAGATCAGGCATTCCTTGGAAAAATCTACGCCCTTCTTGGCCAGGGTGGCTTTCAGGTCGTGGATGGTGAGCACGCCAAATTGGTGCTTTTGCGCGGCCGCTTCCAGAGCCTGTCCCGCCTCCCGGGGAGTGCGCGTGGTGGTTACTTCGTAGAGCACGGAAAGCGTTTGCGCTATGGCTTACTCGCGGCGGCCGCCGAGCAGGCCGGCGCGCATCAGGAAGTAAAGCAACGTCAGCAGCGTGGAGACGGCGGCGGCCACGTAGGTCAAGGCGGCAGCGTTCAACACCTTGTCGATTCCCACCCGCTCCTGCGGCGAAACGATGCCGTACTCCACCACCAGCGCCTTGGCGCGGTTGGAGGCGTTGAACTCCACCGGCAGCGTAACGATCTGGAACAGCAGCACGGCGGAAAACAGCAGCGCTCCCACCAGCACCATGTTGGTGGAGGCCATAACCAACCCCAGCACCATCACCATGTATCCGATGCCGGAGCCGATGTTGGCCGTGGGCACCAGCGCCGAGCGCACCCACAGCGGCGCGTAGTTGCGGGCATGCTGGATGGCGTGGCCCGCTTCGTGCGTGGCGACGCCCACGGCCGCGATGGAGGTGGAATCGTAAACAGCCTCGGAGAGATTCAACGTGCGGTTCAGCGGGTTGTAATGATCGGAAAGCAGGCCGTGCGAGCGCAGGATGCGCACGCCCGTCACCCCCGCGCGACGCAGCATCTCTTCGGCCGCCTCGGCTCCGGTCAGACCCCGCAGCGAGCGCACCTGGGAGTACTTATGAAAGGCGCTCTTGACCCGGAAGCTGGCCCACAAGGACAGCGCCAGCCCTGGAGCAATGAACAGAAAATACAATGGGTCGAACATCATCGTCGAACCTCCCGCACTCGCTCATATCTTGAACTATAACCGATTTGTCCAGTGTTGTTCCACACTCCGACGAGTGATTAGATGCGGCCGGGGAGCAAAAGTTGTCCTTTCTTCCGGGGGTTTGTATACTCAAGTGACTGTAGGCATTAGCCCAGCAATGCCGACGGCCAGGGAAGCTCAGGCAAGGACGATGCCGATCAAGGTCCTCACCGCCCGACAAATGCGCGAGACAGACCGCGTCACCATCGAGGAGATGGGTGTGCCCGGCATGGTGTTGATGGAAAACGCCGGGCGCAGCGTCGTCGCGGCCTTGGAGAGGAGGTTTCCCGCGCTGGCCGAGGAGCGCATTGCGATCCTGTGCGGCAAGGGCAACAACGGCGGCGACGGGCTGGTCGTGGCCCGGCACCTGCGGATGCGCGGCCACCGCCCGCTGGTGGTATTGCTGGCCGACCCGGCGGCGCTCGCGGGCGATGCCCGGGCCAATTACGATCTCTTGTTGAAGCATGGGATCACCTTGGCAGTCGCGCGGGACGCCAGGGAGTGGGCTGGTTTGGGCCGGGAACTGAATGCCGCGACACTGCTGGTTGATGCCATCCTGGGCACCGGCCTGTCGGGGCCGGTGGAGGGCTTTCTGCTGGAAGTCATCCGCGACGTGAATCGCAGCTTTGCTCCGGAGCAGATCGTCGCGGTGGACATTCCCTCGGGTCTCGGCAGCGATTCCGGTGCGCTCTTGGGCGAGTCTGTGCGGGCCGGCTGTACGGTGACGTTTACGGCTCCCAAGTGGAGCCAGGTGCTTCCGCCGAGTTGCGAGCGGGTTGGCGAGTTGAAGGTGGCGCCCATCGGAACTCCTCCCAGCGTGTACGCGGAGAATCCCGACATTTTTCTGAACCTGCTGACAGCCGAAGACATGGCCCCGTTTGTCCGTCCCCGCCGCGCGGAATCCCACAAGGGCCACTATGGCCACGTGCTGGTGGTCGGCGGCTCGCGCGGCAAGGCCGGCGCGGCGGCGCTGTGCGCCCTCGGGGCCTTGAGGGCTGGCGCCGGGTTGGTAACGGCGGCCACCGCCGCCGGCAGCCTGCCGCTGGTCGCTTCCTTCGCTCCCACCTTAATGACCGAACCGCTCGCCGAGACGGAGGCCGGGACGATCTCGCCAGCGGCCTTTGACTACGGTCGCTTCGCCGCGCTGGTGGAGGGCAAGTCGGTGCTGGCCCTGGGGCCGGGCGTCTCCACCCACTCCGGCACCGTGGAATTCGTGCGCCGCGCGGTCAAGGACTTTTCGCAGCTTCCCCTGGTGCTCGACGCCGACGGGCTGAACGCCTTCGCGGGCGCCACGGAGTTGCTCCAAGGCAGAGGCCGCAAGTTGATCCTCACCCCACATCCGGGCGAGATGGCGCGCCTCCAGGGCATCACCAATCAGCAGGTGCAGTCCGACCGCGTCGGCGTGGCCCGGGCGTTCGCGATGCAGCATGGCGTGACGCTGGTTCTGAAGGGCCATCGCACGCTCATCGCTGCGCCCGACGGGCAGGTGTACGTCAACCCCACCGGCAACCCCGGCATGGCCACCGCCGGGACCGGCGATGTGCTGACCGGCATGATCGCCGGCCTGCTGGCGCAGCATCCTGAGGCGCCGGTGGAGCAGGTGGTTGCGGCCGCCGTCTACTGGCACGGCGCGGCGGGCGACGCGGCGGCGGAGCGCCGGGGCCAGCTTTCGCTCACGGCCACGGACGTCCTGGAGGACTTGCCACGCGTGATTCCCGGCGCGAAGCATCCTCAGCATCACTCCTGCTGCTGAAGCAGCGTCGCGGTCATCCGCAGCGCAACGGGGCGCCGATTCGGGGTGAGGGGCTTGCTTTTTATGACGGTTCGCGGAACATCTGCCACGAAACGGAGCTATGTAACCCGCTCGCCGGAAGAGA
>DATMAF010000321.1:0-3829 GCA_035560315.1 Terriglobia bacterium
CGGGCATACCGCCGCCGCCCGGCCACGGCGTGGGAGACGATCCACTCGCCCTCCATCCGAAAGTAAGCGCCACCCTCTGGCGTCAGTTCCAGTCCTTCGGGGGTCCATTTCCACAGACCAGCCCGGGCGCCTCGTCCGACAAAGGTAAGCGGATCGTAGGGAATTCTCCGCGAGAAGCGCAGCTCAAACGCCGGCATCGAGAACGGTGGATGACTAGTTAATGCCGCAATGAGGGATCGATCCTGCCATGAAAAATACGCCTGGCTGAGCAGGAATACGGCCAGCAGCGCCGCCGCGATCCTCCACGGGGTCAGCAATCGCTTCCAGGCAGGCTCCGGCGCATCTGCTGGTACCGTGGTCGGGATCATCCTCTCTCCAGGGGATCGCGCCGGGTTCCGATGGTTCTGCATCGACCACCCGGCGCGGTGGCGGCGCAGGGCTGGCTTTGCAGGGCTTCTCCTGACCCTCGCCCGGCAGCTCCTCAGCGGGGCACAGCGGGCCTATGGTAGCATTACTTGCTTCAGCCCCGTCGTACGGAGACATCCATGCCTTACAAAGATTTGCGCGAATACCTGGCAGTCTTGGAAAAAAAGGGCCTGCTCTGCCATGTAACCGCCGAGGTGGATAAAGACTGGGAGATCAGCGCCGTCTGCCGCCAGACGTTTCGCAAGATTCCCCAGGAGCATCGCCCGGCGCTGATGTTTGACCGCATCCGCGGCTACGACATCCCGCTGGTCGTGGGCATCCTGGGCGGCTCGCGGGAAATCTACGCCACGGCGCTGGAGACCGATCCAGCCGGGGTCTACGACAAATGGCAGCGCGGAAAGAATCCCATCCCGCCGCGTCTGGTGGAAAGCGGTCCTTGCCAGGAAGTGGTCCTGATGGGCGAGCAGGCCAATATCGAAATGCTTCCCGCGCCGGTCTGGACGGTGGGACAGGACCCGGGGCCGTATCACACCTCACCGTTCGTTATCTCGCGCGATCCGGAAACCGGCGTGCAGAATGTAGGCACCTACCGGCTGCAAGTGAAAGGTCCGCGCAAGGGCGGGATGATGATCAACCCGCAGCGGGGCATGCGCCAGCACATCCAGAAAAACGAGGCGCGGGGCGCGGCGACCGAAGCCGCCATTGTGTTCGGCACCGACCCGGTGATCGGGCTGACCTCGGTCAGCCCCTTTCCGCTCGGCGTGGATGAGTTAGCGGCCGCGGGAGGCATTCGCGGCGAACCCGTGGAGGTGGTTCGCTGCCGTACCGTCGACCTGGTGGTGCCCGCCACCGCCGAGATCGTCATTGAAGGGCGCGTCCCCTTCCAGGGGTACGAACCGGAAGGGCCGTTTGGCGAATACGCTGGCTACATGGGCGCCGCTGGCAACAATCCGGTGTTTGAGGTGACCTGCCTCACGCACCGCCGCAATCCCATCTATCAGGCGTTCTTGAGCCAGATGCCGCCCAGCGAGTCGAGCTGCATCAAGGGATTTGGGCGCGAGCTGGAGATCCGCCGGCACCTGCGGAACAACCTGGGCCTGCCCGTCACCGACGTGTGCCTGCCGGAAAGCGGCAGCTCCACCGCCACGGTCCTTATCGCCATGAAGAAAACCAACCGGTTCCAGCCGCTGAAAGCCATGCTGGGGGTCTGGTCGATGAACGCCGGTCTGGCCAAGATCGTGGTGGTGGTGGACGATGACATCGACCTCCGCGATCCCTTCCAGGTCGATTGGGCCATCGCCTTCCGCGTGCAGCCCGCCGAGGACATCCGCATCCTTCCCAACGCCGATCCGATCACGCTCGACCCCTCCCAGCCCTTGCGGGACGGTAAGCCCGTGCCCGCCGCCGAGCAGATCAGTTCCAAAGTGGGCATCGACGCAACCCGCAAACAGCCCTATCCGGCTCCGTCCGTTCCCCCCAAGGAGCATTTGGACCGCGTGGCCGCCCAGTGGGAACGCTACGGCATCCGGCCGGTGAACCCAAAGCCAGCCTGAGCTGGACGGTGGGCTTCCGTTGCCATCCCCCCTGCGCCGGGCTGTCTGCGGGAAGCCGCAGTGGCCGCTGCAACCTCCTGGAGGCCGTCGCGCAGAGACGGGGCCCTGGCCGCCGCGAAAGTGCTCTGCGGCTGGCGGTATAATAATTTCATCGTGAAGCGGGCGGGCGCAATGGTGCGCAGCCTCCTGGGAGGAGTGCTGGCGCTGGTTCTGCTGCCTTCCTCCTCCAGCCAGTTGATCGAGGACCTGGAGGACGGCGTCAAGCTGGGGGCCATCCCCTCGGAAGTGCAATCGCCGCTATCGGAAGTGGTGCGCCCCCTGCTGGAGGTTCTGTGCCCGGGCCGGGTGATCCGCGGTCCCTACCTGCTGCTGGGATGCGATCCCGCCGCGCCCGAGCCAGCCAACGAACCCTGGCGGCCGCCGCACACCGTGAACGGAGTCCTCGCCGGCCATTTCCAGTCCCCCGACAGCGAGGATGTGATCCTCAGCGGCTCGCGCCGCGAGGGGCACCCGTTCCGTTGGGGCGGAACCCTGCTGATGACCAGGCAGCAGGGACAATGGAAGCCGCTTTGGTATCGCTCCGGGATCATCACCCGCCACTGCATGACGGTGAACGCCGCCGGCCGGCAACTGCTCGTTTGCGAGTCAGGCTACCAGCTGGACGGGCACAAGCAGCACGCGATCTATACGCTCGAGTTGAATGCGGATGGGCCGGTCCAGGAACTGCTCCTGGCGACGGATTCCTACGACACGGTGAGCGAGCGGCAGCAACAGCGGGTGGAGTCGGTGCGTCTCGCCAGGACCGGGGACAGTCCCGTGCTGCGGATTCGGCTCCATCATGAGCGCCAAGAATGTCGCAAGCCCTGGCAGGAATGCAGGCCGGAGGATTTCCAGGTCGCCGGCCCGCCGCCGGGAGACTACGACCTCGACTACCACTTGCGCGGATCGCGGCTGGTGCTCTCGTCCGCCAGCGAAGCGCTCTTCCGGCGCCTTTTTCCTGCGCTGTCGGAGTATCTTCCGGACGGCCTGATTTCCCACGGGGAACCGCCGCAGTAGCCCCGGCAAGCCGTCGCGATGCGGGGAGAAAGAAAGCCGGCCCTAAGGCACCAGGGCCGGCTCACGGTCTTCGTACTCAGCGCCCGTAACGGGATGGCGTCCCGTGGGCTCCAATGCCCGTTCGATGACCTCGTCCATGGTTTTCACGTATCGCAGCGTGAGGCCCTCGAGCTGTTCGGGCTTGAGGTCCTCTTCCACATGCACGGCATTCTGCTGCGGCAGCAGCACTTCCGTGATGCCGGCGCGCTTGGCCGCCAGAACCTTTTCCTTGATGCCGCCGACAGGAAGCACCAGCCCGGTCAGGGTAATCTCGCCGGTCATGGCGACATTGGGCCGCACGCGTCGCCGGGTCAGCAGCGACACCAGCGCCGTGGCCATGGTCACGCCCGCCGACGGGCCGTCCTTGGGAATCGCTCCCGCCGGAACATGCAGGTGCAGTTCGCGGTTCTCGAAGAAGTCCGGCGGCAAGCCCCACTGCTCCGAGTGCGAGCGCACCCAGGTGAGCGCTGCCTGCACGGACTCCTGCATCACCTGGCCGAGGTGTCCGGTCATAATAAGCCCGCGCTTGCCGGGCATCTGATTGGCTTCAATGAACAGGATGTCGCCGCCGGCCGGCGTCCACGCCAGGCCGATTGCGACGCCCGGGATCTCCGTCCGCTGCGCCAGTTCGGTTTCCGGAAGCAGCTTGGGGGCGCCCAGGGCCTCGCGCACGGCGTGGATGTCCACCACCAAGCGCTTCTCGCCGCCCTCGGCGATCCGGCGGGCCTGCTTGCGGCAGATGGCCGCAATGTTGC
>DATMAF010000322.1:0-6492 GCA_035560315.1 Terriglobia bacterium
ACCTGTCCCGCCCCTGCCAAACGGCTCCGTGCGCGGCTGCATGGCCATGGTCCCCAGGACTCACAACGATTCCCTCGGGAGGGGCTCATGACGCAAAAAGCAATTGAGATTCTGCTGGTGGAAGACAACGAAGCTGACGTCGAGCTGACCCTGCATGCGCTGCGGATCAACCATCTGGCCAACCGCATCCATGTGGCGCGAGACGGAGAAGAGGCGCTGGACTTTCTGTTGGCCCGCGGTTCCTACGCGGACCGCGACGGAACCGTTCCCCCGCACCTGATTCTGTTGGACTTGAAGTTGCCAAAAGTGGACGGGCTGGAAGTGCTGCGCCAGATCAAAAGCGATGCCCACACGCGGCCCATTCCGGTGGTGGTTCTTACCTCTTCCAAAGAAGAGCGCGACATGGTGCACAGCTATCAACTCGGGGTCAACAGCTACATCCAGAAGCCAGTGGATTTTGACCAATTCCGGGAGACGGTACGGCAACTGGGGCTCTATTGGCTGGTAACGAACCAGCCGCCGCCGCCCAACGCTTTCCAACCCCGCGCCTAATTCTGGCGCGGCGCGGAGAACGAAATGATACCAGCGGTTTCTGTCGTCGACCATCCGGGGCCGCTCCGTGTTCTGCATGTCGAACACAATGCCGGCGACGCGGAATTGTGCCGGGCGGAACTGGAGCGCAGCGGGTTCACGGTCCAGACCACCCGGGTGGAGACGGCCCAGGAATTCGTGGACCAGCTTTCGTCGGATTCCTATGACATCATCCTCGCCGATTACCGTCTGCCGGCCTGGACGGGGTTGGATGCCCTGGAGGTGCTGCGGCAACGGGAGTTGGATATCCCGTTCCTCCTGGGGACAGGCACCATGGGGGAAGAGATGGCCGCCGAGTGCATCAAGCGCGGGGCAGCGGATTATGTTCTGAAGGACCGCCTGACGCGCCTGCCGGTGGCGGTGCGGGCGGCCTTGCACGAGCGCGCGCTGCGTCGGGAGCAGGCGCGCATCGCCCGGGAACAGCGCGAGCGGGAAGCGGTCTTCCGCATGTTGTTTGCCAACAACCCGATGCCGATGGCGGTCTTCGACCAGGAGACGCTGGGGTTTCTGGAGGTGAATGACGCCGCCATTGCTCATTACGGCTACTCGCGCGATGAGTTTCTGGAGATGCGGGTGAGCGACTTGCGGCTGCGGGGCGATGTTCCCGAGGTCGGCGAACTGCTGCGGGAATTGAAGGCGCGCGGCGGGCCGATCGTGTATACCGGAGAAACCCGCCATCGCCACCGCGACGGGACCATCAAGCATGTGATCGTGAACTGGCATTCGCTGCGGTTCGGAACGCGGGATGCGATCCTGGCGGTGGCTCAGGACATCACCGAGCGGAAGCGGGCCGAAGAGGCGCTCAAAGCCAGCGAGGCGCTGTTTCGGACGCTGCTCGAAGCCGCCCCCGACGCGATTCTGGGGGTCGATCAACAAGGGAAAATCGTCTTTGCCAATGCGGCCGCCGAAGCCCTGTTTCAGTACCCGGTTCAGGAACTGCTGGGCCAGCCGGTGGAACTCCTGGTGCCGCACAACCAGCGCGAGGCGCACGCGCGGGCCCGCCAGGAATACTACCGCAATCCGCATCTCCGCAGCCGCCCCATGGCGCGCGCGCTGGAGCTTGCCGGCCTGCGAAAGGACGGGACGCGGTTCCCGGCCGAGATCAGCCTGAGTCCGATGAGCAGCGCGAAAGGCGCTCTGACGATCGCCATCGTTTCCGACATCAGCGAGCGGAAAGCGGTGGAGGAAGAGATTCGCAGGCTCAACGCGGAACTGGAGCGGCGCGTGGAAAGCCGCACGCGCGAGCTGGAAGCCGCCAACCGCGAACTGGAACTGCGCAACCGCGAAGTGGAGCGAGCCAACCAGTTGAAGGGCCGGTTTCTGGCCAGCATGAGCCACGAACTGCGGACGCCGCTGAACGCCATCCTGGGATTCTCCAGCCTCCTCAAAGAGCAAATGGCGGGGCCGCTGAACGAAAAACAGGCGCGCTTCGTGGAGCACATTCACCACGGCGGCCAGCACCTGTTGCAGCTGATCAATGACATCCTGGACCTGTCCAAGATTGAAGCCGGCCGCATGCAACTGCATCCGGAACTGTGCGTGGTGGCCCGGCTGCTTCCCGAAGTGCTCTCGGTGATCCAGCCCCTGGCCATCGCCAAAAAGATTCGCGTGGAAAACATTCTGCCGGACGACGTGACGGTCTACGCCGATCCCATCCGCTTCAAGCAGATTCTTTATAACCTGCTGAGCAATGCCGTGAAGTTCACTCCGGAGGGCGGAGAAGTCTCCATCGCGGCCGCCATTGTCGACGAGACCGTGCGGCTGGAAGTGCGGGATACGGGAATCGGCATTGCCCCCGACGATCTCGGGCATATCTTTGAGGAGTTTCGTCAAGTAGGAACCTCCACCACGGGCATCCGCGAAGGAACCGGCCTGGGTCTGGCGATCACCAAGCGGTTGGTGGAGCAGCAGGGCGGGAAAATCTGGGTGGACAGCAAGCCCGGAAAGGGCAGCCGGTTTTTCTTTACGCTGCCGCTCCGCCCGCCAGTTCCCGGCGGCGCGGCGCTGCCTTCCCAGCGTCCATCCTCCGTGGGGCGGCGCCTGCGCCCCCTGGTTCTGATCGTGGACGACGACCCCACCGCCCGGGAACTGCTTGTGGATTATCTGCGGCCGGAGGGGTTTGAAACCCTGACCGCCGCCTCCGGGCCGGAGGCGCTCACGCTGGCGGCGCAGTTCCGGCCCGATGCCATCACCCTGAACATGCTGGCGGCCAGCGGCGCCGGATGGAATGCGCTGACTGAACTCAAGTCCTTGCCGGAGACCGCTGCCATTCCGGTGATCCTGGTTTCGGTGATCGACCGGCGACAGTTGGGATTCGCCATGGGCGCGGCTGATTATCTGCTCAAGCCGGTTTCCAAGCAGGACCTGCTCGCCGCGCTGCGCCGGCATGTGCCGCCGTCTCCAGGAAATAAACCCGCCGTGCTGGTGGTGGACGACGAGCCCTACGACCGGCAGATGATGGCGGAGGTCTTGGAGTCCGCCGGGTACACGACGCTGACGGCAGCGGGCGGGGCCGAGGCCCTGCGGGTTCTCGCGGGACTGCGTCCCGACGCCGTCTTGCTGGATCTGGTCATGCCGGAAATCGATGGCTTCCAGGTGATCGAGCAGATCAAGGCCAGCGAAGATTTGCGCGACTTGCCGGTGTTTGTGCTCACCGGCAAAGATTTGAGCGAACTCGATATGGAGGCGCTGCGCCGCGACACGAGAAATTTTTTCCGCAAGGGCCTGCCGTGGAAAGAAGAGTTGCTCAAGCAGGTGCAGCAGGCAATTGCACTCCAGGACGCCGGTTCGGCCGGTTGAGCAAGACGACTTCGTTGATGCGAACCATGGCAGGGATTGCGGACAAATGGCGCAGTCGCGAACTGTGGGCGAAGTTCCCGCGGCGGGGGGCGGCGCCGCTGTGCCGCCAAAGGACGCAGGAGAAGCCCTGCGGCGGCGCGGCGAGCCGGGCGCGGTGAGCCGCTGGTGGAAAGCGATCCAAGGCGGGCTGCTCCCGGAAGGTTCCGGGCACTGGAGGTGTGACTATGGCGACAGATGCGGTGATGACCCTGTTGGCCATTGACGACGATCCTGCGACCCTGAGCCTGATCCAGGACGCCCTCGCGCACGAGGGCCTGGAGGTGCTCGCCACGACCAGCCCGCGAACGGCTCTGGAGTTGGTGCAGCGGCGCCATCCGCAAATCGCGCTGGTGGATCTGCGCATGCCGGAGATGAACGGATTGGAGATGCTGGAGCGCATCCTGGCCGTGGACCCCGCCATCGAAGTGGTGCTGATGACCGGCCACCAGTCGATCGAAACGGCCGTGGAGGCGATTCGCAAAGGAGCTTCCGATTACCTGACCAAGCCGCTGGAGCTGAACCACCTCCGGCGGCTTGTGGAAAAGCTTTGCTCGGAGACCAAGGGGCGACTGGCAACCGCAGTGCTGGACCGCCAGATGATGGAGACCTGCCGGTTTGAGGGAATGATCGGTCGCAGCCCGCTGATGCAGGAGGTGTTCGATCGCATCCGCCGCGTGGCCCCGCATTTCCGCTCGGTGTTGATCACCGGCGCCACCGGCACCGGAAAAGAACTGGCGGCGCGCGCCTTGCACGCCCGCAGCCCGGTGGCCCAGAAGACCTTCGCCGTGTGCAACTGCTCGGCGGTGGTGGAGAGCATCTTTGAAAGCGAGCTGTTCGGTTACGTGAAGGGCGCCTTCACCGGCGCCACCCAAGATAAGATCGGCCTCTTCGAGTACGCCCACGGCGGAACGCTCTTTCTGGATGAGATCGGGGACATGCCGCTGGCCACCCAGTCCAAGCTCCTGCGCGCTCTGCAAAGCCAGGAAATCCAGCGCGTCGGCTCGCCCGTGCCGCGCCGGGTGGACGTGCGCGTCATCGCCGCCACCCACCGCGACCTGCGCGCCATGGCCGCCGCGCGCCAGTTCCGCGAAGACCTGTTCTACCGGCTTTCGATGGTGGAGATTCATCTGCCGCCGCTGGCGGACCGGAAAGAGGATTTGCCGCTGCTGGAGCGTTATTTCCTGGAGCGGTTCCAGGCCCAGTACGACAAGCCCATCCACGGCCTCACCCGCCGCGCCGCGGCGCAACTGGCGCGCTACCACTGGCCGGGCAATGTCCGCGAACTGGAAAACGCCCTGGGAAACGCCTGCATGATGGTGGAGGGGAATATGATCGATCTCTCCGACTTGCCGCCCTCCCTGCGGGAGGTCTCGGAGGCGCAGCCAGTCGCCGGCAACAACCACGCACTGGCTTCGCTCGAGGAGATGCAGCGCTACCATACCCGGCGCGTGCTCGAAACGGTCAAGGGAAACAAGACCAAGGCCGCCGAGATTCTCGGCATCTCCCGCGCCACCCTGTACCGGCTCCTGGAAACCAGCCCTGCACGTGGCCGCCAGCAAGTCGGTTAACCCTTCTGCAGCTCGAAGAAATCCGTGCCACTCAGTCTGGCTTCCGAACGCAGCACCCCGGCGTGATGGTCAGGATAGGCGTAGAGTTTGCCCGCGGGAGGGGAAATGATCTTGAAGTCAAGGTTAGCAAGCAGGGAAAGCATTCCGACACGCGGAACAGCTCCGGCCTCCCACTTCCAGCGGCTTTTTCGCCCTCTCCATCCTGCTGCAGGCGTATGGTCCGCTCCAAGCAGCGCAGGGAAAAGCCAATACGTCATGCGGCTCAATAGAAAACGTAATCTGCCTTGCTATTCGCCTTGGCCTTCGTACTGGTCGCGGAGGCGGGCGATGACGCCCGGATCGGCGAGCGTGGTGGTGTCGCCCAAGGCGCGACCTTCGGCGATGTCGCGCAGCAGGCGGCGCATGATTTTGCCGCTGCGGGTCTTTGGAAGCTCCGCCGTCAGATAAATATCCTCTGGCCGGGCCAGCGCGCCGATCTTGTTGGCAACGTGCTGCTTTAGTTCCGCCACTTTGTCGGCCGCGCCGGAAGCTGCTGCGTCGCTTCGCAGCGTGACAAAGGCCACTACGGCCTGTCCTTTCACGGGATGCTCCTTGCCGATGACGGCGGCTTCGGCCACCGACGGGTGATGCACCAGCGCGCTTTCGACCTCGGCGGTTGAAATGCGGTGGCCCGAGACGTTCATCACGTCATCGACGCGGCCCAGCAGCCAGTAATAGCCGTCCTGGTCGCGTTTGCAGCCGTCGCCGGTGAAATACGTGGTTTTGTCGTAGCGGCCGAAATAGGTCTTCACATACCGGTCCGGGTCGCCATGGATGGTGCGGGCGATGGCCGGCCACGGTTCTTTCAGCACCAGGTAGCCACCGCCGCCGAGCGGCACGGAGTGGCCCTGCTCATCGACGACGTCAGCCTTGATGCCCGGCAGCGGGAAGGTCGCCGAGCCGGGCTTGGTGGTGGTCAGACCCGGAAGCGGCGAGATCAGGATCATCCCGGTCTCGGTCTGCCACCAGGTATCCACCACCGGGCAGCGCTTGCCGCCGATGTGCTCCCAGTACCACATCCACGCCTCCGGGTTGATGGGCTCGCCCACCGAGCCGATCAGCCGCAGGCTGGAGAGGTCGTGTTTGGCGGGGTGTTCATCACCCCAGCCCATGAACGAGCGGATGGCGGTCGGCGCGGTGTAGAGGATGTTGACGCGGTACTTCTCGATGATCTGCCAGAAGCGGTCGCGCGCGGGCCAGTCGGGAGAGCCTTCGTACATGAGCGAAGTGGCGCCGTTGGAGAGCGGCCCGTAGACGATGTAGCTGTGCCCGGTTACCCAGCCGATGTCGGCGGTGCACCAGTAGATGTCCTCGTCGCGGAGGTCGAAGACCCATTTGGTGGTGGCCGTCACTCCGACGAGATACCCGCCGGTGGTGTGCACAATGCCTTTGGGCTTGGCGGTGGTGCCGGAGGTGTAGAGGATGTAGAGCGGGTCCTCGGCGTCCATCTGCTCCG